>CAJOPM010000056.1 GCA_905236225.1 uncultured Eubacterium sp. | reverse complement strand
AAGCGGTATCTTTTTATGCGAATTAATCACATGCGGCACAAATAACCTGTATGGTATTTTAATGAAATCCTCATCAAATACCCTATGCTTGAATTTCGCACATACATCGTCATTGTCCTTTGAGGGCATATCCCAATCCGGGATACGCCGCACCCATTCGCTTATCAGCATTAATATACTCCCTGTAATTTATGTTTATATCGTAACATATCCCATCCTACGAAGTAAAAAAAGGCGGCCTTAAAAGACCGCCATGCAAATACCAAATATTATTTATAACTGTGCAAAAAATCTTCCGCTCGATTGAGCTTCCTGATCTTGCTGATGCTTTTGCATAATATATGCATATGCCATCTGGGCCTGCTTTTTCTTAAGCTCCTCTACCGCCTGGGGATAATCAGTATCCTCTAATCTGCTTGAAGCAGCTGTAAGATTTTCTGCTGTATAATAATTGCTGTTTTGCAAATATTCAAGAGCATTGCTCTGCGCTCCGCCCGAGGATCTTGCACTGCTGACATAGGAAATTGCATCATCAATAGTCTGAATATCAAAATCACCTGTTACATCAAAATCTGCAATTCCGAGCGCTTCTAACGTGGCATCAGTAGTATTTACGGTAGTATATCCGCCATTTGCATCAGTTGCTAAATTATACTCTGTATTAGAGCCATCGATAATATTTTGCGTATTATATGTAGTCTGAGAGGCTATATCGCTGATACCCTGTTTGAGCTGGTCTATCTCATCTTGATATGCCTGTAAATCCGATCCTGATAACAGCGCTGAATTCGAGGCTGCAACTGCAAGTTCTCTGATTCTTTGAAGCGAGTCTGTGATATTAGCCAAAGCCGAATCCGAAACATTAAGCATATCCTGCGCCGAAGCCGCATTGGACGCACCTACCTCAAGGCCTGTAACCTGAGCGTTCTCCTCTTCTACAATTGTCAGTTCTGCCGCTCCGTCTGCTGCACTTTGAAGCTTAGAGCCGCTTGCTAATTGTGAATAATATGACGCTGCTGAAGCGCCGATTGATGATACATCACTCATAATATAACCTCACAAAACAAAAAATAGTACTATTGTCCTATTTACAATAGTACTATCTTTGCCGACAAAAATCAAGAACTTTATGCTCCAAATATCTTTTCTCTAAGAGTTTTCTTCTTTTCCGGTACCTCAAGCGGTCCTCTAAGTCCTCGGACCTGTGTAAGATACAATCCGCTGACGGTACCCTTAACTTCCTTCTTCACCGGTACCATATCATAAACATCGGGATCACAGATAAGAGGAGTAACTCTAGGTCCAACCTTAACCTTTACCACCGGAAGCTTTCTCATCTTGGCTATCCTGGGGGTCTGGTCAATAACCGACTGCGGAAATCCCGCATCTTGAATCTTCATCTTCTTCTTATCTATAATAAGCATAGAAAATGTCTGTGAATTAGCATCTATCTGCTCTTGTTGCTCATCTCTTTTCTTCTGGGCACGTTTGCCCATAAAATATAGTATTAAAAATACCGCAACCATCACGGCAGCCGCTACAATAAGCGTAATAACTGTGGGTGATAAATTCATATTAATTCCTCCTAAACATACCAACAAATCATATCATAATCCCATATAAAAAGCAATTCTAAGATATATCCAAATGATATGCTATAATAATTTCAACGCATTAAATTAAAGGGGGTAACAACATGAATAAGAAGAACAAAAGAAGCGTAATCGTAGGACAATCCGGCGGACCTACCGCCGCAATAAACTCTTCTCTTGCCGGAGTGTACAGAACGGCTAAAGACCGCGGCTACAAAAAAATATACGGTATGCTTCACGGCATACAAGGTCTTATGGAAGAACGTTATGTCGATCTTTCGGATCATATCCAAAGCGGCCTTGATGAAGAACTTCTAAAGAGAACTCCTGCTGCATATCTGGGTTCTTGCCGTTATAAACTTCCAGGTATCCACGAAGATCCGGATTTATACAAAAGGCTATTTGAAATTCTTGACAAACTCGAAGTTGACTGCTTTATTTACATCGGCGGCAATGATTCGATGGATACCATTAAGAAACTTTCAGATTATGCAATAATAAGCGGCTCAGAAATCAGATTTGTAGGATGCCCCAAAACTATTGACAATGACCTGGCGCTTACTGATCACACCCCCGGATATGGCTCCGCAGCCAAGTATATCGGAACATCCGTAAAAGAAGTCATCCGCGACGGATGGAGCTTAGAAACTCCTACCGGACAGGTTATCATTATGGAGATTATGGGACGTAACGCCGGCTGGCTTACGGGAGCAGCTGCTCTTGCTAAGGGCGAGGACTGCGACGGTCCTGATGCCATTTATCTTCCCGAAATACCGTTTGATGTAGATAAATTTGTAGACAAATGCCGCAATCTTCTTAAGAAAAAAGAATCCATTGTTATAGCCGTATCTGAAGGTATTAAGACCAAAGACGGCAAATATGTAAACGAGCTTTCGGATTTACCTAAATACGTTGATGCCTTTGGGCACAAACAGCTTACGGGAACTGCCTCATATTTATGTAATTTAATATCAGCAGAGCTGGGCTGTAAAACAAGGGCTATAGAGCTTTCCACTCTTCAGCGTGCCGCAAGTCACTGCTCATCACGAGTGGACATTCTTGAAGCATACGAAATGGGTGGTGCTGCGATGAAAGCTGCTGATGAAGGCGGCAGCGGAGAGATGGTTGTAATACAGCGTATTTCCGATGACCCCTATCAGGCAGGCGCAGAGGTTCGTGATGTTCACAAGATTGCAAATGACGAAAGGCTCGTCCCCAGAGAATGGATTAACAAAGAAGGCGACTATGTCACCAACGAGTTTATCACCTACGTTCGTCCCTTAATTCAAGGAGATGTGGCTCCTATTATGGTTGATGGTATCCCGCGTCATCTTTATAAACCGGGATTTCATGACATGATGAATAAGTAAATATTTTATTAAATATTTCAAAGTCCGCAGACAGTTTTTATCTTAGGATTTCATTTCTTAGCACCGATAGAATCTGCTTGCGGACTTTTCTTTATAAAAATTTTAGAAAAAATATCTGTTTGACAATGCATTATTACTATGCTAGAGTTCGTCTTGAAAGATTAGGCATATGGTTTTACCTTCTCTAAACAGGAGGGATCATATGAATTCTAATATTCTTATTAATCTAAAGCGCAAATTATATACAGGTATCATACTTGCTGCGCTTTTCTTTACTTTCATTACACCATCAGTACCTGCAAGTGCTGATGACTCACTGCCTTTTGTTTTCTTAAGTCAGTACTCAGCTACCATGAAAATCGGCGATGTATTGCAGCTATACGCTGTCACTTCGAGTAATAAGCTGCCCTCATTCAAATCATCGTCATCATCTGTAGCATCAGTTAACACCTACGGAACAGTTAGCGCTAAAAAGGCCGGAAACGCAATTATCACTGCAAAAATAAGCGGAGCACAAACAAGCTGCAAGATTACTGTCGTCCCGACAAAAATCACTTTATCAAACAGCAGCGTCAGCTTACAATGTGATGAACAATTTGCCCTAAGTGCAAAAACCTCTACAGGTGCGCCTGTCACTTATAAATCAAGCAAATCTTCTATTGCAACTGTTTCATCTTCAGGTCTGATAACTGCCATAAAACCGGGCACCTGTGAAATCAGTGCCAAATGCCAGGGTTCTGTTGCGACGTGCAAAGTTACGGTAAAAATACCTACAATTACTTTGTCTACAAACAACATAAATCTATACAGATTAGGCGCGCAGAAAATCAGCGCAAAAACATCTTCTAACAGAAGCGTGACATTTAAGACAAACAAAAAAAGCGTAGCAACCGTTACGAATAACGGAATAGTCAAGGCTATAAAACATGGCACGGCTATAATCACGGCATCTTTAGACGGAGCCAGCGCCAAGTGCACTGTAAATGTCAAACAGCCTATAATCAAACTGTCTGATTATGATCTGACCCTAAAATCCGGGCAATCTACTACTCTTATTGCAAATGTGTCTTCAAAAAATGCGCCGACTTTTTCAAGCAGCAACACTTCTGTTGTTACAGTAAGTGCCGTCGGCACTGTAAAAGCCATATCTAAAGGTAAGGCAAAAATCTATTGCAAGGAAGACGGAGTAAAAGCAACCTGCAACGTGACTGTCACAGAATAAAACAAAGGATCATCAAATCATAAAATCTTTGATAAATCCTTTGTTTAACTTAATCTAATATTTCTAAGGTAAAACCTTATGCCAATCTTTGTCATACCCCCCACCTACGCTAACGCTTAGAGGTGGGGGATTTCTCCGACTGAGTTAAATATCAGGCTCAATAATTATTTGAAGATTTGCCCTGCAAAAATACTCTTTGTTAATATCCTGGCTGTAATCTATCAGCACTTTAATAAGATTATTTTTTTGCTCGATTCTAATATCGTGCGTATCGATTGCCAAATCAAATGTAAGATACGGATTTGAATATTTTGCTATAGACTTTTTGGCGATATCATAAATTAACTTTGAATTAATTGCCCCGCTTCTTTTGATTTCAATCAAATCTTCCTGCACTTTGATATAATCATGAATATTGCTGCCCAGGCCATCATCAATATAATCATATATTAAATGATGTCTCTTACCCTTATAGTAGTACCGGCCGCGGGCACTAATGGTAATATCCTGATTAGAGCCGTCTGCAAGCGTTTGATTTGTATATAGCGTAATTTTAACATCTTTAGTCATATAATTTATTCAATAATCCTCTATTGGAACTATAGAGACATTTCTTACATCAAATGGTAATATACTGTCTGCAAAATCCATAAATCTCGATGCCGCATCACTTACATAATATTCGTATGTAGGCTTCTTATCACTCAATGCACCGTCATTGTTAAGATTTAATTTGTTTAATAAAATTCCAAGCTCCTTAGCCGTCTCATAGGCAGGATTAACCAATTTAACCTCATCACCTAATATTTTTCTAAATGCCGTTCTAAGAAGCGGATAATGCGTACATCCCATAATAAGCGTATCTACGCCTGCGTCAAAAAAAGGAGCCAAATAACGTATAATCACCTGATCCGTAATCCTATCATGCAGCCATCCTTCTTCAACTAATGATACAAGGAGCGGACAAGCTTTTCCCATAACCTCAATATCATCTCTGATCTTATGAATAGTCTGAGTATAAATTCCGCTTCCGATGGTGGCCTGTGTGCCAATAACACCTATCTTGTTGTTTTGGGTAGTAGCTGCAGCCTCTACGGCTCCGGGTTTTACAACTCCGATTATCGGAATATCAAGCTGTGGTTCTATCTCTTCAAGCGCATATGCACTTGCTGTATTACATGCAACTACAATTGCCTTGACATTTTTTGTCTGAAGAAATCTGATTATCTGTTTCGAATATCTTGTAACGGTCGCGCGAGATTTTGTACCATATGGCACTCTGGCTGTATCACCAAAATATTCGATGCTCTCATTAGGAAGCTGTCGCATGATTTCTCTTGCTACAGTAAGCCCGCCAACACCGGAATCGAACACTCCAATAGGAGCATATCTGTCAGCCATTATTGTTCCTCCTGCTCCCTGATAATCTTTTTCATCTCGATTGCCTGATTGGTTACATGCCTTCTCATTATCTCTACCACTTCATCTTTGTTGCGGCATCTTAGGCCTTCGACTATACCTTCATGCTCGCCGACAAGAAGAGGATAATTCTCGTGTTCTTTGAGGTATTCAATTCGATACCTGAACATCTGCTCTCCAAATCCTTGCATTATCGACATCAATCGGTTATTACCCGTAGCTTGATAAATAAGATTATGAAATTCAATGTCTGCATCGGCAATCTCATTTATGCTGCTTGCAGGATCCGATACCAACCGTTTAAAAGCATCACTTGCCTGCTGCAGTTCTTTGACCTGTGACATAGAAATCTGTTCACATGCAACTTCTCCGGCCAGTTCTTCTAATGCTCTTCTAACCTGCAGAACATCTGCCATATCTTTCTCTGTCATCTTTGCAACAACTGCCCCTCTGCGAGGCATAGTTACAGCCATTCCTTCTATTTCCAGTTTTCTTATTGCTTCCCTTACCGGTGTACGGCTTACACCAAGTGAAGAGGCAAGCTGCACCTCCATAAGCCGCTCACCGGGTTTTAAATCTCCTCTTAAGATAGCCTCCCTTAAAGTATTAAATACAACATCTCTAAGCGGTGTGTATGATCCGTCTTCATTTGTCAGACTATTTATTTTTAAATCACTCATATATTCTCCTCATCATACATGTAAAAAGGATGTTTTAATAATATTGCTAATATTATCAAGACTTTCAGCCTCTTTATATGCCAAATTCATACTCTTCTCATCGGGAAATATTCCAAAAACAGTAGGTCCGCTTCCACTCATAAGCGAAATATATGCCCCGCATTTTTTCATCAGATTCTTAATATCTTTTATATATGGATGTATTTTTAATGTAACACTCTCTAATACATTCCCGGTATATTTCGATGCTTCCTTAAAATCCTGCTTACCTAGGCACTTAATTAGCATATCTATATCAGGATGCGCCACACCCCCAAGTTCTAAGCGTCCATACACCTGTGCTGTTGAAACCGACACATCAGGTTTAATAAGGAGCACATAATCAGCTTCTATTGGGGTAAGCGGCGTAAGGATCTCTCCGATTCCCTCACAAAGAGACAATCCATTTTTTATGCAAAACGGAACATCTGCTCCGATCTTTGCTGCCAATTTCATAAGCTCTTCTATAGAAGCTTTAGTATCAAAAAGTTCTGCTACTCCTTTTATTACCGCCGCTGCATCAGCGCTTCCGCCTGCAAGTCCGGCCGCCATAGGTATATTCTTCTCTAAGAAAATATCTACGCCGCCTGCAATAGAGTATCTATCAAAAACAGCCTTCGCTGCTTTGTATGCAAGATTACTTTCACCAGGCGGCAAATCTGAATTAGAAGTACTCACCCTAATGATATTATCATTATTTTTTTTAAGCGATACTTTATCTGCCAAAGACAGTGACTGCATAATCATTCTGACCTCATGATAGCCGTCATCTCTTCGCGATAACACATCAAGCCCCAAATTAATTTTACAGTGGGCGTCTAAAATCATATCCATATAATAACCTAATGTATGAAATCCTATACTAAAACCGTATTTTTGTATACTAAGTTCATACGAAATTATCACATTTTTTTATATCAAAGTCAATAAGCGCTAAATATTTCACATGCAAAATCCGATAAATATATTGAAGTAGATATATGCTAAGGAGAGCACAAATACTATTTGTTATATTACCAAGGAGGGACTAATATGAACAATATTTCTTCAATCACAAATTACGCTGCCAGTAACAGCTCATACATCAATTCTACAGTCAAAACAGAAAAAACCGACGATACAAAACAGACAACAGAATCTAATTCAAAAACCGATACCGATTATTCAGCGATAGTATCTCAAATGAAAGCTGATAGCGAAGCAAGAAGCAATCAGCTGATGAATTACGTTAAAGAAATGCTAGGGCAACAAGGCGCTGCAATCGGAACTGCTGATGATATGTGGAAATTCCTTGCAAGTGGTGAATTCACAGTATCAGCTGCTGCAAAGGCACAGGCTCAGGAACTTATTTCAGAAAATGGATATTATGGTGTAGAGCAAACCTCAGATCGTATTGTAGAATTTGCAAAAGCACTCTCAGGCGGTGATTCTGCTTATGCAGAAAAATTACTTGATGCTTTTAAGAAAGGCTTTAATGAAGCCACAAAAGCCTGGGGCAAGGAACTGCCGGATATTTCTCAAAAAACATATGATGCGGTAGTTGAAAAGTTCAATAAATGGATGGATGAAGGCAGCACCTCAAATTCCGCTTCTCCGGTTGATTATTACGCATAAGTTATATCTCACTCGGAGATTGTAACCCCGACTGAGACCAGTTTGTTATAACCCTACCTTCGCTACGCTTAGAGGGAGGGGTCTTATCCGACTGAGAAAAAAAGCTTTAGGTCAAACCGACCTAAAGCTTTTTTTATAAGAATCCCATCATTGGCTGAATTAAATTCCTTTATTGATTTGTCCGCCGTTTGCAGCTCTCTTATCTTTAATCTGATCTGTAAGCATCGGAACAATCTTATTAAGATCTCCAACTATACCATAGTCTGCCACATCAAAAATAGGCGCATCTTCGTCTTTATTGATAGCAATAATCAAATCAGACTCCTCCATACCGGCAACATGCTGTATAGCACCTGAAATTCCTATTGCAAAGTAGATGTTAGGACGAACCGTTTTACCGGTCTGTCCAACCTGAAGATCCTTTGGCTTCCATCCGGCATCTACAACTGCACGTGAGCAGCTTACTGTTCCGCCTATAGCTTCTGCTAAGTCATCAAGAATCGCAAAGTTCTCAGGGCTTCCTACGCCACGTCCGCCTGATACCAGGATGTTTGCATCCATAATATCCACAACGTCACTAATCTCTTTTACTACCTTTTCAATCTCAACGTATTTATTGTTCTTCTCAAGATTAGGATTAAATTCTACTACGTTTGCTTTATGACCTTCAACCGGCTCTAACTTCTGCATAACGCCGGGACGAACTGTTGCCATCTGTGGTCTGTTATTTGGGCAAGCAATAGTTGCAATTGTATTGCCTCCGAACGCCGGTCTTGTCATAAGGAGCTGATTGTGAAGTTGCTCTTTACCCGGTACCGCCTTTAACGGGAAGTCTCCGATATCAAGCTTGGTACAATCTGCTGTAAGACCGGTCGCAACTCTTGCAGATACACAAGGTCCTAAGTCTCTACCAATTGCCGTTGCTCCTACGAGCATAATTTCCGGCTTAAATTCATTTATAACATCTGAAAGTGCCTGTGTATAGGGTTCTGTCATATAGGTCTCTAATATTGGGTTATCCACAACAATAACTCTATCTGCCCCATACTGTGCAAGTTCATCTGCCAACGCTTTTACATTATATCCTAAAAGAACAGCTGTAACCTCTGTGTTTAAAGGTTCTGCTAATTCTTTAGCTTTTCCTATAAGCTCAAATGCAATATTGCTGAGCTCTCCATCTACCTGCTGAGCAAATACAAACACTCCTTTATACTCAGCGATAGTTTCTTTTGACATATCTGACATCTGTTTTCACCACCCTTTCTTATATTAGATGATATGTTTAGAAGCGAGTTTTTCCATAATGATAGCTACGCCGTCTTCCGGTGAATCCGGCACGAACTTTTCACCCGCACCTTTTCTTACCTTGTCGGAAGCCTTTGCAATCTTAGTAGGTGATCCGTTAAGTCCAAGATTGCTATCGTCAATATCTTTAAGGTCTGCTCTGCCCCAAACTATGATATCAGTATCATATGCATCAAAAATTCCACCCGGTGTCATATAGCGTGGCTTATTAAGCTCACCAAGTGCTGTAATAAGACAAGGCATCTTAGCCTTAATAATATGATATCTGTCATCAAACTGTCTTTGAATAGTTACAGTATCATTGTCCACATCAATCTTCTGAGCATAGGAAATTACCGGTATTCCAAGATGCTCTCCAATCTGTGGTCCAACCTGTGCAGTATCACCATCTATAGCCTGACGACCTGTAATGATAATGTCATAGTCAAGATTTCTGATTGCACCCGCAATTGTTGTTGAAGTAGCCCATGTATCAGCACCGCCAAGTACTCTATCCGTTACCAATATGGCTTTATCAGCACCCATTGCAAGAGCCTCTCTTAAGACATCTTCTGCCTTAGGAAGTCCCATAGTAAGAACAGTAACTTCTGCTCCGTATTTATCCTTGAGCTGTAATGCTGCCTCAAGTCCGGCTTTATCGTCCGGATTCATAATAGCAAGCATGGCCGCTCTATTTAATGTACCGTCAGCGTTGAATTCTACACCGCCTTTTGTATCCGGCACCTGTTTTATGCAAACAATTATTTTCACGTTTTACACCTCCTGCCTACTTAAGCAAATTTGCGGAAATAACCATACGCTGAACTTCTGAAGTTCCTTCGTAAATCTCCGTAATCTTTGCATCACGCATCATGCGCTCTACGTCGTACTCTCTGATATAGCCGTAGCCACCATGGAGCTGTACGCATTTTGTAGTTACTTCCATTGCAACCTCTGCTGCACAAAGCTTAGCCATTGCTGCCTCAACAGAGTAACTTGACTGTGTCTGTTTAGCCATTGCTGCTCTGTAAACAAGAAGTCTTGCAGCTTCTACCTTTGTGGCAAGGTTTGCAAGTTCAAACTGTGTATTCTGGAAAGCAGAGATGCTTCTTCCAAACTGTTTTCTTTCTTTAACATAATCTACAGTAACATCTAAAGCGCCTGCTGCAAGTCCTAATGCTTGTGCAGCTATTCCAATACGTCCACCGTCAAGAGTATGCATAGCTATATTAAATCCCTTGCCTTGACGACCGAGCAGATTCTCTTTTGGAATACGGCAATCTGTAAA
Organism: uncultured Eubacterium sp.; assembly: GCA_905236225.1. Taxonomy (GTDB): domain Bacteria; phylum Bacillota; class Clostridia; order Lachnospirales; family Lachnospiraceae; genus Eubacterium_C. Next base: position 8,026 of record CAJOPM010000056.1, on the reverse strand, counting down.
TATAAGTTCATAGGTTGATGAACCTCTGATACCCATTTTGTTTTCTTTTGTTCCGAATGTAAATCCGGGCGTGCCCTTTTCAACAATGAAAGCTGAAATTTCTTTCATCATACGGCCACGTTTTTCCACCTTACCTGTTACGGCAATAATGATATATACATCCGCTTCTTTACCATTTGTAATGAAGCACTTAGATCCATTCAGTACCCACTCGTCTCCGTCAAGCACTGCTTTTGTCTGCTGTCCTTGTGCATCTGTTCCTGCTCCGGGCTCTGTAAGACCGAATGCTCCAAGCTTTTTACCGCTTGCCAAATCAGGAAGATATTTTTTCTTCTGCTCTTCGGTTCCATAGGTAAGTATAGGATCACAGCAAAGAGATGTATGTGCTGATACAATAACACTTGTTGTACCGCAAACCTTTGCAAGTTCTTCTACACACATTGCATATGTCAGGATATCGCATCCTTGTCCACCGTACTCCTTTGGTACGGGAATTCCTAAGAATCCGGCCTTTGCCATTTTTTCAACGGTCTCTTTTGGGAACTTCTCAGTCTCATCTACTTCCTGAGCCAAAGGTTTAACCTCTGTCTGCGCAAATTCACTGAATAGTCCTCTGGCCAGCTCATGTTTCTTACTTAAAGAAAAGTCCATAAGTTTACCTCCAAACGATTTTGCTCTTAATAGTGGGATTAATCCCTTTATTTATCTGAATCTGCGATTGCTTATTTGCTGTAATCGTAGAATCCGATTCCTGTTTTTCTTCCGAGACGATTACCTCTTACCATCTTCCTAAGAAGCGGGTGCGGACGGTATTTCGTATCTCCAAATTCAGTATATAATACTTCCATTACATTAAGTACTATATCAAGTCCAACCAAATCACCAAGTGCAAGTGGTCCCATCGGATGATTAGCGCCAAGCTTCATAGCTGTATCTATATCCTCTACGCTGGCTACACCTTCTGCATAGATTGCAATAGCTTCATTAATCATTGGAATAAGCATTCTGTTTACTACGAATCCTGCTGCTTCTTTAACTCTGACAGGAGTCTTGCCTATTTCTTTTGAGATTTCTTCTATCTTATCCATAAGCTCCGGCGGAGTGTTAAGCCCATCTATAATCTCAATAAGCTTCATGGCCGGTGCCGGATTAAAGAAATGCATTCCTACCATCGGTCTATCAAGACCTGCTCCGATATCGGTTATCGAAAGTGATGATGTATTAGTTGCAAATATACAATCTTTTTTGCAAATATCCTGCAATTCCTTAAATGTCTGTTTTTTAATATCGATATTCTCACTTGCAGCTTCTACTATCATATCGCAGTCACCGCAAATATCTTTTGTACCGGTAGTTATTTTTGAAAGTATGGATTCTGATACAGAGCTTTCCATCTTTCCCTTTGAAACAAGTCTCTCAAGGGATGATTTGATTTTATCCTTACCCTTATCTGCAAGCTCTTTTGTCAAGTCACAAAGAGCAACCTCATAGCCTTCAGTCTGTGCAAAAACCTGTGCAACGCCGCTGCCCATTGTTCCTGCTCCAATTACTCCTACTTTCATAAATAATTACCTCCTACTTAAAATGATGTAATAAAAGGGGAGAGGTAAGTATTACTTCCCTCTCCCTTTATATTGATAAATATGACTCTAGTCAATTATCATTCTTACTGATATTTCTTAACGATGGTTGCACAACCCATTCCACCACCGATACAAAGTGTGGCAAGACCAAGGTTCATGTTGTCATTGTGCTTCATGTCGTGAAGAAGTGTAACAAGGATACGGCATCCTGAAGCTCCAACCGGATGTCCTAATGCAATAGCACCACCGTTGGGGTTTAAAACCTCATCCTTGAATCCAAGATCTCTTTGAACAGCGATAGACTGTGCAGCGAATGCCTCATTAGCCTCGATAACATCAAAGTCATTGATATCATTGATGCCTGCAATCTTCATTGCTTTACGTGTAGCCGGTACAGGACCAACACCCATGATTTCCGGCTCAACTCCGCCAAGAGCACCTGCTACAAACTCAGCCATAGGAGTAACGCCAAGCTCTTTAGCTTTCTCTTCACTCATAACAACTACAGCTGCAGCGCCATCATTGATTCCTGATGAGTTACCTGCTGTAACAAGACCGCCTTCTTTTCCTGATGCACAACGAAGCTTTGAAAGGCTCTCAGCTGTAGTGCCATCACGAGGACCTTCGTCAGTCTTAACAACGATAGTCTCTTTCTTTTTCTTAACCTCTACAGGTACGATCTCGTCATCAAAAGCTCCTGATTTCTGAGCTGCTACAGCCTTCTGCTGTGACTTAGCTCCGAACTCATCAAGCTCCTGTCTTGTAATGCCATATTTGTCGCATACATTCTCTGCTGTGATCATCATGTGATAATCATTGAATGCATCCCAAAGAGCATCATTAACCATTGTATCAACAAGAGTACCATTGTTCATTCTATAACCGAAACGTGCTTTCTTGAGTGCGAAAGGTGCATTTGACATGCTCTCCATACCACCTGCAATAACGATATCAGCCTGACCAGCCATAATCATGTTAGCAGCTTCGTTAACGCACTTAAGACCTGAACCGCAAACTACGTTAAGAGTGAATGCAGGAACCTCGATAGGAAGTCCGGCCTTGAGTGATGCCTGACGAGCAACGTTCTGTCCAAGACCTGCCTGGATAACGCATCCCATCATTACTTCATCAACATCTGCAGGCTTGATTCCTGTTCTGTTTAAAGCTTCCTTAATTACAACAGCTCCAAGATCTACAGCCTGAAGGCTTCCGAACTGTCCACCCATTTTACCGATTGCCGTACGGCAAGCGCCTGCTAATACTACTTTCTTTGCCATTTCTTTCTTCTCCTTTGTGCAAATTATAGATTTTATTCGTATGAAAGGGAGAGGCCCTTCATACGCAACAAAATTATTGTAGCACTGAAATTTTCTTTTTGCAATGGCATTAAGAAATTGGTTTTACAGTATCTTATGTTATTTTTTTAACGAGGTTTTCAAAAAAATTATAGGCTTTTTGCATAACCACGTTATCTACATTAACACAATACTTATGCCATTTCAACTAAAACTGCTATGTTTTTACAAAAAAACAATAAGAGGAAGGGTGCAGAGCGGCGGCCAACTTCGTTAGTTTCTTAACAATCATGCTTTGTAAGGCATTGATAACTCATTATTGCCGCAATGGTTTTCGAATCCGTTATATCGCCCGAAAAAATCATATTTACAAGCTCCTTTGGCTCAAATATTTTAATAGTGATATCCTCTCCTGCATCCAGCTTTTGACTTGAAACTTTTTTTATATTTTTAGCCATAAAAATCTCTACTGTTTCGTCGCAAAATGCAACCGTTGTATTTAACGTAAGGAGTTTTATCACATCATCGCTTTCATATCCCGTTTCTTCTTTGAGTTCTCGCATCGCACACACTTTGGCATCTTCATCTTTATAATCTCTGCATCCGGCCGGTATTTCAAGCGTCACCTTTTCTATACACGGCCTTGATTGTTCTACCAATAATATCTTCCCATCCGGCAATACAGGAAGTATAGCTGCCGCACCCATTCTATGCGATACAAAATCCCAATCCTGAATGCTTCCGTCATCTAATCGCATCTTATCGCTGTAGATATCCAATATTGCCCCTTGATATTTTAGTGTACGGTTTATCCTTTGTATCATATTAAATCCTTTCACAAAAGGAGGCGACATTATGCCGCCTCCTTTTTTATCCTCTTGTTTTTACTTGCGCAATATCAATAGGTTTTAATCCCTCGTGTGATGTTTCCAGGCTAAGTGCGAGCGCATTTGCCGTATCAAGTGATGTCAGGCAATGTATTCCCGTCTCTATTGCGTATCTTCTGATCAAAAATCCGTCTCTTGATTTGTCTCTTCCCTGCGTCGGAGTATCTATAACAAGATCAATCTTATGACCTAATATAAGATCCATAACATTAGGTGATTCCTGCGACAGTCTGTTTACTCTGCGGGCATGAACACCGTGTTCATTAAAGTACTTTGCCGTATTAAGCGTCGCATAAATCGTATAACCTAATTTTTCAAATCTTTGTGCAATCTTTACTGCTTCTTCTTTGTCAGAATCCTTCACCGTCATAATCATCTGTTTATGTTTCGGAAGAACGATTCCCGCACCAAGAAATGCCTTATAGAGCGCCTGATTAAATGTCGAGGCTATACCTAAACATTCACCTGTTGACTTCATTTCAGGTCCTAAGCTTATCTCTGCTCCTCTAAGTTTTTCAAATGAGAATACCGGCATCTTGATTGCTATATAATCAGCATCAGGCTGAAGCCCACTTTCATATCCCATACTTTTTATCGTATGACCGCACATAACTTTAGTTGCAAGATCTACTATCGGTATTCCCGTAACCTTGCTGATATAAGGAACCGTTCTTGAAGATCTTGGATTAACTTCTATAACATATACCTGCGCGCCCATAGCGATAAACTGTATATTAATAAGGCCTATGACATGGAGAGCTTTTGCCAGGCGATAAGTATACTCTACTATTGTCTCCTTTATCTGCTCTGATATGGTGGGTGCAGGATATACCGAAATGCTGTCTCCGGAATGCACTCCCGTTCTTTCTATATGCTCCATGATACCCGGTATTAAAATATCCTCGCCGTCACATACCGCATCTACCTCAATTTCTTTACCCTCGAGGTATTTATCTACAAGTATCGGATGATCTTGAGCATATCTGTTTATAACTGCCATAAACTCTTCGATTTCCTGATCTGAAAGAGCAATCTGCATGCCCTGTCCTCCAAGTACATACGAAGGTCTGACCAGTACGGGATATCCAAGTCTATTGGCTACTTCTTTGGCTTCCTCGGCTGTATAAACTGTTCCTCCGGCTGCTCTTGGGATACCTGTTTGCTCTAATATCTTATCAAAAAGTTCTCTATCCTCGGCCGCATCAACATCCTCAGCCTTAGTTCCCAATATCTTAACGCCCATCTTTATCAAGCTCTCGGTGAGCTTAATTGCTGTCTGTCCGCCAAACTGAACTACAGCCCCATCAGGCTGTTCAAGCCTTACTACATTTTCTACATCTTCCGGTGTAAGCGGCTCGAAATACAATTTGTCCGCAATATCAAAGTCCGTCGATACAGTCTCGGGATTATTATTAATTATAATGGTCTCATATCCTTCATTGGAAAAAGCCCATGTACTATGCACAGAACAATAATCAAACTCGATTCCCTGTCCTATTCTGATAGGACCGGAGCCAAGTACAAGAATTTTCTTTTTATCATCTGATTTAACGGCTTCGTTTTCTCCATCAAAACATGAATAATAATAAGGCGTAAAGGCTTCAAACTCAGCAGCGCAGGTATCAACCATTTTAAATGAAGCTACAATATCATTCTCATAGCGCATATTTCTAACCTGATCTTCGCTCAAGCCGCTAAGCTGCGCTATCACATTGTCAGGGAATTCAATTCGCTTGGCTTCTTTAAGCAATTCAATGCTAAGCTCTTCTTCTCTAAGACGCTGCTCCATCTCAGTGATAATGGCAATCTTATCAATGAACCAGATATCTATCTTTGTAATGCTGTGTATCTTTTCGTATGAAATGCCTCTTCTTATAGCCTCGGCTATAACCCAGATTCTTCTGTCATCAACAACCTCAAGCTGAGATATAAGTTCATCTTCGCCAAGCTTTGTAAAATCATAAGACATAAGGCTGTCTACATGCTGCTCTAATGATCTTATAGCCTTCATAAGTGCGCCTTCAAAGTTGGTGCATATGCTCATAACTTCTCCGGTTGCCTTCATCTGAGTAGTAAGTGTTCTCTTAGCCGTAATAAACTTATCAAAAGGAAGTCTTGGTATCTTAACAACACAATAATCAAGCATCGGCTCAAATGATGCATATGTCTTTTGTGTTACTGCATTTTGTATTTCATCCAGTGTATATCCAAGCGCAATCTTTGCCGCAACTTTAGCTATCGGGTAACCCGTAGCCTTAGATGCCAATGCCGACGAACGACTGACGCGCGGATTAACCTCTATTACGCAATATTCAAATGTATCCGGATTAAGAGCATATTGCACGTTACAGCCACCTGTAATATTAAGTTCGCTAATTATATTAAGCGCAGATGTTCTTAACATCTGATACTCTTTATCACCTAAAGTTTGAGACGGCGCCACAACAATACTGTCTCCGGTATGCACTCCTACCGGGTCAATATTTTCCATATTACAAACAGTAATGCAATTGCCTTTGCTATCGCGCATTACCTCATACTCTATTTCCTTCCATCCGGCTATGCATCTTTCGACAAGAACTTCGCCTACACGAGAGAGCCTTAATCCGTTAGATAAGATTGATATAAGCTCCTGCTCATTATTGGCAATACCGCCTCCGCTTCCGCCAAGTGTATATGCCGGGCGAAGCACTACAGGGTAACCTATGGTATTAGTAAATGCAATACCGCTCTCAACGTCTCGCACCACCAAAGAAGGAGCACATGGCTCATTAATTTTTTCCATGGTATCCTTAAATTCTTGTCTGTCTTCTGCCTTTTTAATAGTCTCTGCCGTAGTACCTATAAGACGCACGCCCTGCTCTTTTAAAAAGCCACACTCTTCAAGTTCCATTCCCAAGTTAAGTCCGGCCTGTCCTCCAAGCGTCGGAAGTACGCTGTCCGGCTTTTCTTTTAAAATGATATCTTTAAGTACGGTAAGGTTAAGCGGCTCAATATATACTTTGTCCGCAATATCCTTATCCGTCATAATTGTTGCAGGATTAGAGTTTACAAGAACTACTTCTATTCCTTCTTCTTTGAGGGAGCGACATGCCTGCGTACCCGCATAATCAAACTCTGCTGCCTGTCCGATAACTATAGGACCGGAGCCTATCATAAGAACTTTCTTGATATCTTTATTTTTAGGCATTCTTACTTCCCTCCATCATATTTATAAATCTGTCAAAAAGAAATTCGCTGTCGTATGGTCCGGGGCATGCCTCAGGATGAAACTGCACCGTAAAAATATTCTTGTGGGTATATTTAAGTCCCTCGCATGTTCCGTCATTGACATTAACAAACGCCGGCGTTGCAACAGATGCATCTATCTTATCCATATCCACCACGTAGCCGTGATTCTGAGATGATATATACACCCTTCCGGTATCTAAATCTTTGACCGGGTGGTTGCCGCCTCGATGACCATATTTCATCTTGTAGGTATCTGCCCCTGTTGAAAGCGCCATAAGCTGATGTCCCAAACAAATTGCAAATATCGGGACATCCGTATCATAAAGTTTCTTTATCTCTTTAATAATATCCTGACATTCCTTCGGGTCTCCCGGTCCATTGGATAACATAATACCGTCCGGCCTATCTGCCAATATCTTCTGTGCCGACGTAGATGCAGGATATATTGTCACCTGACAGCCTCTTTTATTAAGAGAAGCTGCTATGTTATTTTTTGCGCCTAAATCAAGTAGCGCAACCTTTAAGCCGCTTCCTTCTAAAACCCTCTCTTTACTACATGTAACACGGCTTACCACATCACCGGTCTTATATTCTTTAAGACGCTTTATTACATCCTCTAAATCATAATTCTCATTTGTTGTAATCATGCCGTTCATAGTACCGCTTTCTCTTAATCTCTTTGTAAGAGCTCTGGTATCTATATGGCAGATTCCGGGTATATCATATTTAATAAGGAAATCCTGAATGCTTCCTTCACATCTGAAATTACTTGGTATTCTGGATAGTTCTCTAACTATATACCCGTCTACATGTGGTCTGTCGGATTCCATATCCGGTGTTATGCCATAGTTTCCAATAAGTGGATATGTCATAACAACCGCCTGCCCGGCATACGATGGATCAGTAAGGACTTCTAAATATCCCGTCATTGAAGTATTAAACACAATTTCACTGATAACTTCTCTTGTAGAGCCAATGCTTTGACCAATATATACAGTTCCATCTTCAAGTATTAGAAAAGCTTTCATTT
>CAJOPM010000055.1 GCA_905236225.1 uncultured Eubacterium sp. | reverse complement strand
TTGACAAAGGTGATTTGAAATCGTATACTAGGTAGGTACGTGCTTACTTAAGCTATAGGAGATGCTTATGATTGATATTAAGGAACTCTTATTTGACGCAGGGGGTAGGATTACTATTAGCGTAAAGCCCGGTATATCATATATTGATTTATATGATGATAGCTATGCCATTTCATGTAAAGAGCCAATAGAATTTAATGTCTATAATGATGACTTTATTAAATTGGTGATTACGGCTACGGGTTTGGTGACGGTGCAGTTATATTGTGACCGATGTTTAGAAGAAGTAAAGCATGATTTTAATATAGACTACCGCCAAGAGGTAAGATTTGAGAGCGAAGGTGTGCTCAATCAATCAGATTTGCAGATGGTAGAATATATTAACGATAGCATTCTTGATACGGATAAGCTTATTACGAATGAGCTTATAGTTAAATGGCCTACAAAGATTCTTTGTAAGCAGGATTGCAAAGGCATTTGTATTAAATGTGGCGCTAATCTTAACATTAGAGAATGTGGATGCGATAGGACAACAGTTGACCCGAGAATGGCGGTCATTCAAGATATTTTTAAGCAATCTAAGGAGGTGTAAAATATGTCGATTTGCCCTAAGAACAAATCTTCCAAAGGAAGACGCGACAGAAGGAGAGCTAACTGGAAAATGACTGCTCCTACACTCGTAAGATGCAGCAAATGCGGTGAGCTTATGATGCCTCACAGAGTATGTAAATCTTGCGGATCATACAATAAGAAGGAAATCATTTCACAGGAAAGCTAAAATTTGGCTCGGCGTAATCGCCGGGCTTTTTTTGTTTAACTTGATTTATAAATAAGGGTAATGTATCATATGGATATTGTAGTTTGATAATTGTGAGGAGATATGATGCATAATATGACAAAAGTTGCCGTAGATGCAATGGGTGGAGACAATGCTCCTGAAGCCATTATAGATGGAGTAATATCTGCACTTAAAGAAAAAGACGATATTTTTTGCTATCTTGTAGGTAAAGAAGAGATTATTAAAACATATATAGGAAGTAAAGAGTATCCGCAAGATAGAATAGAAATAATTAATGCAACAGAAGTTATTGAGACAGCTGAGCCGCCTGTTAATGCTATTAGGACTAAGAAGGATTCTTCGATGGTTGTAGCTCTAAACCTTGTAAAAGAAGGTAGGGCAGATGCATTTGTTTCGGCAGGTAACTCCGGCGCAATATTGGTTGGAGGACAGCTTATTATAGGAAGGATTAAGGGAATTAAGAGGCCGCCTCTTGCACCTATAATTCCTACTGAAAAAGGCGCCAGCTTGTTAGTGGATTGCGGGGCTAATGTGGATGCACGTCCGCAGCATTTAGTACAGTTCGCTAAAATGGGATCAATCTATTATGAAAATGCTTTGGGCAGGAAGAATCCAAAGGTTGCAATAGTTAATATTGGTGCTGAAGAAGAAAAGGGCAACCAACTTGTTAAGGAAACATTTCCACTTCTTAAAGAGTGTAAGGATATCAATTTTATCGGTAGTATAGAGGCAAGAGAGATACCTCATGGATATGCAGATGTTATAGTATGCGAAGCATTTACCGGGAATGTCATACTAAAAATGTATGAAGGAGTAGCCTCAACATTTTTAAGCGTAATAAAAGAAGGATTGCTAAGCAGTCTTAGAGGAAAGATTGGTGGTCTGCTTATAAAGCCTGTTCTAAAAAGTACCCTTAAAGAGTTTGATGCCACGCAATATGGCGGAGCACCGCTTTTAGGACTTAACGGATTGGTGGTTAAGACTCATGGCAGCGCCCAAAAAAAAGAAGTTAAGAATTCTATAATACAGTGTGCAACATTTAAAGAACTAAAGATTAATGAACAGATACAAGAAAAAATATAAAAAGAGTGCATTCGTTGTTAATTGTGGTGAAGAAAGGAGCGTAATATGGAACTTGAAAAACTTAAAAAGATAATTGCAGAGGTACTTAATATTGATGCGGATGAGATAAGTATGGAGACGACATTTGTCGATGACTTAGGCGCAGATTCGTTAGATGTATTTCAGATTATAATGGGAATAGAAGAAGAATTCGATGTAGAGATTGCAAGCGAAGAAGCTGAAAAGATTTCTACTGTTTCTGATGCTGTTGAACAGATAAAAAAAGCAACAGGTGAGCAATAATACCGGTTTTACTAATCGTTATAGACGTATAAATATGTCATTACTTAGCAGTAAATACTGTTTCCCCTTTGTCTTTATAGGCAAGGGGGTTAATCTTGTAATAATTACGGAGGACCTGCAATGCAGCTGCTTGATTTAGAATCTAAAATTGAATATAAGTTTAAAGATAAATCAAAGCTTGAGACTGCCTTGATTCATAGTTCGTATGCTAATGAAAACAGTACTCATAAGGAAAAAATTTCAGATAACGAGAGACTGGAATTTTTAGGAGATGCTGTTTTAGAATTGGTAAGCAGTGAGTTTTTATTTGAAAAATATAAGGACAAGCCGGAAGGAGAACTTACCAAGATAAGGGCAAGCCTTGTATGTGAGATGTCTTTGGCGGATGTTGCCAAATCACTGTCAATCGGGGATGCAATTAGCCTTGGTAAGGGTGAAGATAAAACCGGGGGAAGATATAGAAATTCTATTCTATCAGATGCTTTAGAGGCGATAATCGGTGCTATATATCTTGATGGTGGAATTGATAATGCGAGAAATTTTATAAGAAAATTTATTCTTACAGATATTGAAAATCGGCATCTTTTCTATGACAGCAAGACTATACTGCAAGAAAGAGTGCAGGCTTTGCAAGGCAAGGTGCTGACTTATAAGCTTGCAGATGAATTCGGGCCTGCACATCAAAAGCATTTTATTGTAGATGTTTGTATAAATGATGAAGTAGTAGCACAAGGCGAAGGCGGCAGCAAAAAAGCGGCAGAACAGGATGGTGCATATAAAGCACTTCTTAAATTAAATGAGAAGGGGTAACTTTTAGAAAGTATGTATTTAAAGAAAATAGAGATACACGGTTTTAAATCATTTGCCAATAAAATAAAGCTTGAGTTTCATGATGGAATTACAGGAATAGTAGGCCCAAATGGAAGCGGTAAAAGTAACGTGGCTGATGCTGTGCGTTGGGTTTTGGGAGAACAAAGAGCAAAGCAGCTTAGAGGAGCAAGTATGCAGGACGTCATATTTGCCGGTACACAAATGCGAAAGCCGCTTAGCTATGCCTATGTATCTATAACTTTAGATAATTCTGATGGTTCTCTTTCTATTGATTATGATGAAGTTACGGTAACAAGGCGAGTATATCGTTCTGGTGAAAGTGAATATATGATAAATGGTTCGTTATGTCGCCTTAAAGATATAAATGAGCTTTTTTACGACACCGGTATCGGAAAAGAAGGATATTCAATTATCGGTCAAGGACAGATTGAGAAAATATTAAATGGTAAACCGGAGGAGCGAAGAGAGTTATTTGATGAAGCGGCAGGAATTGTCAAATTTAAGCAAAGAAAGAATACTGCGCAAAAAAAGCTTGAAAATGAGAGAGACAATTTAAGTCGTGTAATGGATATTCTTCTTGAGCAGGAAAGGCAAATAGAACCTCTTAAAGAGCAGGCGCAAGCTGCCAGAATATATTTACAGAAAAAAGAAGAACTTAAGAAACTGGATGTAAATATGTTTTTGCTTGAGATAGAAGATATCGAAAAGCAAATCAAAGAGAATGAGGAAAATATTTCTATTCTTAAAGATGAGTACGATAGCCTAAGTCAAGAGAGTGAAAAGACAAAGTCTGAATATGAAAAAATGCAGCAGGGTGCTCAAAAACTTGAAGAAGATATTGAGGCATTAAGAATCAGACTTGAAGAAACAATAAGCCACAAGGCAAAAATGGATAACACAAGGAGTATTCTTGAAACTGAGGTTAAATCTCTAACTTCAAGCGAGAAGCAGTATGAAGACAGAATTTTAGAGATTGAGAATAAAATAAAAGAAAAAGAAGAGGATAAAGAAGAATACAATAAAGAAGAACAAGAAGCTTTAGTTGAACTGGGGAAGACTAAAGAAGAGTCTAAGGAGGCAAAGAAAGAACTAGCTAATATTCAAGGAGAGATAGATAGAATTAATGATTTGATTGACAAAGGTAATGAGCAAATCATTAATATACTGGATAATAATGCTGCCATTAAGGCAAACCAACAGCGTTATGATACAATGATTGAACAGCTTGCAATCAGAAAAACCGAGATTGAAAGCGGAATCGATACTATCAAAGACGACAGTCAGTCTCTTGAAAAGAAGCTTGAAGATTCAGAAAACGCTCTCGAAGGCTATAAAAAAGAGCTCGAAGAAAAAAATAATGAGCTATTAAAGACTCAGGATATAAGAGCTTCTCAAAGGCAAGAGATGACACAGCTAAATGAAAAGCTCGAAAAGCTTTTAGCTAAGCATCATAAAGAAAATTCCAGACTTGAAGCATTAAGAAATATCGCTGAGCGATATGAAGGATATGGAAATGCAGTGCGCAAAGTTATGGAAGAAAAAGATGAAATTGGCGGAATCTGCGGAGTAGTAGCAGATTTAATTAAGGTAGATAAAAAATACGAAACTGCTATAGAAACAGCGCTTGGCGGCAGTATACAAAATATTGTCACAGAAGATGAAGGTGCTGCAAAATCAGCAATATCTTTCCTTAAGAAGAATAAATACGGACGTGCAACGTTTCTTCCTCTTACCAGTGTTGGAAAAGGCTCGCAGGGAAAATTCGATGAAGCGGTTTTAGATGAAGAAGGCGTTATCGGAACAGCAGCATCGCTGGTTCAAACGCAGCCGCGATATTCAAATATAGTAAGACATTTGCTTGGAAGAACTATTGTTGCAACAGATGCGGATCTTGCAACAGCAATAGCAAAAAAATATTCCTACAGACTCTATATAGTTACTTTAGAGGGCGAAAATTTAAGACCCGGAGGTTCAATCTCCGGTGGTGCATACAAGAATACCGGCAATCTGCTTGGCAGAAACTCTGAAATGAGCAGGTTAAAAGCTTCTGTAGAAGAAACAGATGAGCTTTATAAGAAAAGTTTGAGCCATATGGAAGACTTAAAAGTTGCAAGAGATCTGCTAAAAGAAGATATAGCAAGACTTAAAGATGAAGTCCATGAAATTGAAATTAATCTTAACAATGCCAAACTTTCTAATGAACAGTTAAAGAAAGAGGCGCAGGATAGCAGAGCCGAGTCTGAAAGGATGAAGCAAGAGCAGCTTGATATTGCAGATAAAGTTAAAGAGCTTGAAATAGAGAAAACGAATATAGCAAAAGAAGCTTTAGAATCTGATTCAAAAAGACAGCAGTTAGAGCAGGACAATGAAAAGCTAAGCATCCAAATCGAGAGTATGGGTGAGGAACTTGAAAAGCGGCAAGCTGCTGTATCGCAGATGGCGCTTAAAGAGGCAAAAGTATTACAAGCGATTAATTATACAAAAGAAAATATAGCAAGATGCGAAGAAGAGATAAAAGAGCTAGAAGATGAGAAAAATGCGGCAAACAATAATATTTCCAGCTCTGCCGATGAAATAGAAAATAAAAATAAGCAAATAACAAAACTTATAGAAGATATTAAACAGGCCAATGAGGATGAGCATACATTTAAAGAACAACTTGAAGATAAGACTCAAAGACGCGATAAGCTTTCATCCGATCATAAAGAATTTTTTGAGAAAAGAGAAGAAATATCTTCCAGAATAGGAGTGCTTGATAAGGAACTCTTCCGACTAGATTCAAGAAAAGAAAAACTAGAGGAAACTATGGAGAGCCGCACTAACTATATGTGGGGAGAGTATGAGCTGACATTGCATTTAGCTAAAGAATTAAAAGATGAAAATATGAATGATTTAGCTCAAATGAAACGATCAGCAGCCGATGTTAAAGGCCAGATAAAGGATCTCGGTAATGTCAACGTTAATGCTATAGAGGATTACAAACAGCTTTCGGAAAGGTATGAATTCTTATCAGCTCAAAGAGATGACTTAGTTGAGTCGGAAAAGAATCTCGTGCAGATTATAGATGACCTTGACAGAGGGATGAGAAAGCAATTCTCTCAAAAATTCAAAGAAATTCAGATGGAGTTTGATAAAGCTTTTAAGAATCTCTTTGGCGGAGGAAAGGGCACGCTTGAGTTAGAGACTGATGAGGGCAGAGACTTGCTTGAATGTGGTATTGCGATTACAGCTCAGCCACCGGGAAAGAAACTTCAGAACATGATGCAGCTTTCGGGTGGAGAAAAAGCACTTACAGCTATAGCGCTGTTATTTGCAATACAAAATTTGAAACCTTCGCCGTTTTGTCTTTTAGACGAGATAGAAGCGGCATTAGATGATTCAAATGTAACCAGATTTGCCCAATATGTAAAAAAACTTACCAAGCATACGCAGTTTATATTGATTACGCATAGAAGAGGTACAATGACGGCCGCAGACAGGCTATATGGTATTACGATGCAGGAAAAAGGTGTATCGACATTGGTATCAGTTAACCTTATAGAAAGTAATCTTGATGATTAAGTTGGAGATTTAATATGGATAATCAGGAAAAAAAGGGGATTTTGAAAAGACTCGCAGCTTCGCTTTCGAAGACCAGAGAAAATATGTCTTCCGGAATCGGCTCCTTGTTTAGAGGAGGAAATATAGATGAGGATTTCTATGAAGAATTAGAAGAAATTCTTATTATGTCCGATATGGGAGTGAATTTTACCGAAGAGCTATTAGATAATCTCAAAGAGAAAGTAAAAAAAGAACACATAAAGGATACTTCCGAAGCAAAAGATCTTCTTATGACAACCATGAAAGAGATGATGATGACACAGGATAATGATTATACGTTTGAAAACCAAAAAACCGTTATCTTAGTCGTAGGAGTAAATGGTGTTGGGAAGACTACAACAATTGGTAAATTAGCTAAGCGTTATAAAGATCAAAATAAAAAAGTACTTCTGGCTGCTGCGGATACATTTAGAGCAGCTGCTAAAGAACAGCTTGAGATGTGGGCTAATAAAACCGGTGTTCAAGTGATTAGCGGTCAGGAAGGCGCAGACCCGGCTGCTGTGGTATTTGATGCCACACAGGCAGCTAAGTCACGAGATGTTGATATTCTTATATGCGATACGGCAGGACGTCTTCATAATAAGAAGAATCTTATGGAAGAGCTTAAGAAAATAAATAAAATATTACAAAAAGAATATTCGGATGCGGTATTTGAAACTTTTGTTGTCCTTGACGGAACGACAGGTCAGAATGCACTCTCGCAGGCAAAAGAGTTTAATGAAGCAGCGGATATTACCGGTATCATCATAACGAAATTAGACGGAACTGCAAAGGGTGGTATTGCTTTGGCGATACAATCTGAATTAGATGTTCCGGTAAAATATATCGGAGTAGGAGAAAAGGAAGAGGACTTAGAAAAATTTGATGCAGACGCATTTGTAGAAGCTCTGTTTATGGAGGATGAACCTACAGTTAATGAAAGCATTTAAACATCTTAGAACTGTAATTAAACATAAGAGCTATGTACTTAAGTATTGCTTTAGAGCAGGTCTTTATTTGCAGGGCATTTTCCATGATATGTCCAAATTCTCTCCGACGGAGTTTTTAGTTGGAATAAAATATTATCAGGGAGATAAGAGTCCGAACAGTGCAGAGCGATTAGATAAGGGCGTTTCGTATTCCTGGCTGCATCATAAGGGAAGAAATAAGCATCATATAGAATATTGGCTTGATTTTTCGCTAAAAGAAGGTGCTCCGATAGTTGGGATGAGAATACCCGAAAAATATGTTGTCGAGATGGCATTTGATAGAATTGCAGCTTCTAGGGTATATCAAAAGGAAGCATATACGGATAAAAGTGCGTATATATACTACGAAAAAGGTAAATCGCATCTTGTTATGGAAGAGCAATCTCAAAAGCTTCTTGAAAATATCCTGCAAAAATTAGCAGACGAAGGAGAAGAGGCGATGATAGCATACATAAAAACACAGGTTTTATCCGGGAATAAAGGTATTTACTATAAAAATGTAAAAGGAGAAAATAAAGAAAATGATAGATGATAAAAAAGTATTATTTAGCGCTATGCAGGCAACAGGAAGTCTTACACTTGGAAACTACTTAGGGGCACTGTCAAACTGGGTTACACTAAGCGATGAATATGAGTGCTTTTACAGTGTTGTAGATATGCATTCTATCACAGTTAGACAAGATCCTGCGCAGCTTAGAAAAAGAGCCAGAGATTTGCTTATTCTTTATATTGCTGCAGGACTTGATCCTAAGAAAAATTGTATTTATTATCAGTCGCATGTTAGCGGGCATGCAGAGCTTGCATGGATATTAAATTGTTTTACGTATATGGGTGAGCTTAACCGTATGACTCAGTTTAAGGACAAATCTGCAAAACATGCAGATAATATAAATGCCGGATTATTCACCTATCCGGTGCTCATGGCGGCTGATATATTATTATATCAAACAGATATTGTTCCTGTAGGATTAGATCAAATGCAGCATTTAGAGCTTACCAGAGATATTGCACAGCGCTTTAATGCGGTATATGGCGATGTCTTTACTATTCCTGAGCCTTATCTTGGCAAAGTGGGGCGTAAGATAATGTCTTTGCAAGATCCACAAAAAAAGATGTCAAAATCAGACGAGAACCCGAATGCAAGCATTTATTTAATGGATGATGCAGATACTGTAAGAAGGAAAATTAAAAGAGCTGTTACTGACTCACAGGGTCAGGTTTCGTATAGCGATGAGCAGCCGGGAGTTAAGAACCTTCTTGATATATATTGTGCCTGCACCAATAAAGATACTGATGATGCGGTAAAAGAATTTGAAAACTGTGGATACGGACAATTAAAAGAGGCTGT
>CAJOPM010000054.1 GCA_905236225.1 uncultured Eubacterium sp. | reverse complement strand
GAGCGTTTATCTCAGTCGGAGCTTGCGACGGAATGCTTAGCATTCCTAGTCCTTTAGGGTACCCCGACTGAGTATAGTTTGTCATAAACCCCACCTACGCTAACGCTTAGATGTGGGGGATTTCTCCAACTAAGTTAAATAAAACCTAAGTTCACTGTCACTGGCAAATGCGCCCCTAAGCTCTGATGTAAATGTTTTGGTATTATTCTTTTTGATACCTCTGGCGCTAACGCAGCTGTGATAGCCTTCAAGAAGAACAGCCACATCATCGCTTCTTGTTACTTCGCTCATAATATCAGCTATATCCTTGCCCAGTTTTTCTTGCAGCTGCAGTCTTTTCGATGCCATATCGCAAATGCGGGCAATTTTTGAAAGTCCTATCACCCTTCCCTTCGGGACATACGCAACCGTAGCCTTAAGATCATACATAAGCGCCATATGATGCTCACAATAAGAAAACAGCTCTATATCCTTCATCACCACTACTCTTTGCGATGACGCTCCATCTTCGTCATAACCGTCTTTAAAGGTCTTATCAAACATCATGGCAATCTCATGGTTGGTATAATTCATACCTTCAAATACTTCTTCATACATCTGGGCAACCCTTTTGGGTGTATCGATAAGTCCCTCACGGTTAGGATCATCGCCCAGTGCAACAATTATCCCTCTTATATGCTCCTCTATTGCTTTTTTATCTATCATTATCTACACACCTCTTTTGTCAGGATCCCAAATAAACTTGTGCAGCTGCAGCTGCATATTTGCGCCGTTCATATTGTTATCTATCATAAACTCTACAATTTTCTGCGGATTGATTTCACCAAATACCGGCGAAAGATAAACATTACATCTGTTAACAAGCCCGTATTTATCTATTAACGACTTAGCCTTTAATAAATCTTCATTCGAGCCGACTACAAATTTAACGGTATCTTCTCTTTTTAGATAATAAAAATTATCTTTTAACATATATCTTTCGCATCCGCTCGATTCAAGCTTGTAATCCATGGTAAAATGTGCTCTGCTGCCTGCGGCAAAAGGCGATATATCAATAGATCCGTTAGTTTCGATTTCGACTTGCAGATGGGGATGTTTATCTAGCTCTTTTAACAGATTTAACATCTTCGGCTGAAGAAGCGGCTCTCCTCCGGTCAGCGTAACATTATTTACATTAGTTTTTAAAATATATGATACTATCTGATCAATATTCATTTTCTCGTATGTACAATCAGCTTCATTTGCCCAAGACGTATCACAATAAGCGCATTTTAAATTACAGCCTTTAAACCTGATGAATACTGCAAGCTGGCCACATTTTACCCCTTCGCCGTTAATAGAGACAAATTTTTCTACTACCTGCATTTTATTCCTCATATACCGCGCTGTTGGTCGGCGTCTCAAAGACTTCTATCCTGTGCACTTCAAGATTCATATTCTTTAATTCTTCGTAAAAGTATTCGGCAAATTTTTCCGCTGTCGGTCTAAAGGGCACCTCATTCATACTAAATCCTTCATTTTTTAATGCCTTATATGTCTCTTCTTTAAGTGATCCTGCTTCGAATATAAGCGAATGATCAAATTTATCACATATTTTGCCCAGCGCATCTTTAACAACCGAAAAATCTTCAAGCATATCGCGATTATGATCGTCGCTAAGAAGTGTCTTTCTCTTAACCTCGCAGGTAACTCTCCACCTATGACCATGAATATTAGCACATTTGCCTTTGTAGCCTTTTAAAAAATGAGCCGCATCAAAGCTTTGCTCCGACTTAATATAATACATAATATCTCCAAAAAATAAAGCCCTGTTAAAACAGGACTAAAAACAACCGAAAAATGCTTTTTCGGCTAGCCCTGGTTTTATTTATAGACAGGATGGCGCAAACGAACTGTCTGCATATTAAAGCGAATGTTTATCTCAGTTGAATAATCCGCCTTGTTACTTGATAATAAGCGCAGGCCACTCTTTTGTCCCGGCACTTTTATTAACTCATGCTATTATAAAAACTACGCAACTCTTTGTCAAGGAATGTGCGCGATGCCTTTGGCTAAAAGAGCATTTTTCTTATCATCAAGCAAATTAATTTTTTGCCTTCGGTTAAGGCTCTTAAGACTTGCTTCTCTGCTCATAGCCTCCGTCTTTGAATCGTATTCTTCATAGTATATAAGCTCTATTGGGAGTCTTGCTCTTGTGTATTTGGCTCCTCGTCCGCTTGAGTGCATTTTGATTCTGTTTTCAAGATTGTTAGTATATCCTATATAAAACGAATTATCGGCGCAGCGCAGCATATATGCATAATGCTTATCATTTCCTTCTTTATCGGGTAATGAATATATTAAAATATTTCCGTTTTCAGAAAGCCACTTTTTATATATTTTATAGTCAGGCATAGCTAATTCAACGAGTTCCCAAAATTTCCCCGAGTGATTCATTTGTTTAATGTGGCAAAGCTCATGTATTACAACATAGTCCGTAACCTTGTCCGGCGTAAGCATAAGAAGGCAGTTAAAGTTTAAGTTCTTCTTGGATGAACAGCTCCCCCACCTGCTCTTCTGTGCTCTTATGGTTATGTTATTATATTTAATTCCCAATAATCTGGAATAATAAGCAACTTTTGTCGGTATAACAGACTTTGCAAGCTTTTTAAGTCGCTCCACTTCCTGCACACTTAACTTTTTCACATCGCCAAGTCTCTTATTTTTCTCTATAACTTTCTCTAAATGCTCTTCAATCCACGTCTTTCTTTCTTTAACAAATTCTTCTATATAAGCGTCCGTAATGTTAAGCGGCGCTCTTACTATAACAGTGCCATCACTGTTTATCTCAACAGCAATTGTTTTTCTGCGACTTCTAATCACCGAATATTTTACAAAATTATTCTCCGTCATCATTCTCACCCATTCATATATAGTACTTGATTTTATCATAGAATCGTGTTATAATCCATTGAACGCAATTAATTTGAGTGCAATCTTTATTCAGGAGACGTATTATGAAGGATTCATTTGATTTACAAGAATATGTAACATTAGGTGTTGAACATAT
>CAJOPM010000053.1 GCA_905236225.1 uncultured Eubacterium sp. | reverse complement strand
TGCAAGATTTTTATCTGTACAATACACATAGCAGCCCTTCATTCCTCTTGTCATAAGAGTTCTGTATGTATTTTTAATGATTTCATCTGCTTGCGATAGTGCTAATTGGGGTTTTTCTTTATCCCTTTTAATGATTGATCTGTCTTTGCTCTCTTCGTAAAGTCAGTTACAATATGATCATCTTCATATCTCATATCGTCACCGATTATTACTCCTACATAATCAAATTCCAAACCTTGCGAATTATGAATACAGCCAGCCTCGTTTACTGAATTTTCATCAATTGCAACTTCAGGGAAATATTGATAACAAATACACAGTCGCATACGGGGCATAACCTATGGTTATACCCCGTATGCGACTGCTACATTCAAATCTAACCTGCTTCTAAACCGCATTGCCTGACTGCAATCCGTTCATATAGTTGAACATTCCTCCTTCTTTTTTTAGAAGATTTATCGGATTACCTTCTTCTACCACTTTGCCTTCTTCTAAAACAATTATTTTATCTGCTGCCTCTACAGTACGCATTCTATGCGCAATTACCAGAACTGTCTTACCCTCAAGCAGCTTCGAAAGTGCACTTTGAACTTTCGTTTCATTTTCAACATCCAAAGATGCCGTTGCTTCGTCCAGAAGCACAATCGGCGCATTTTTTAGAAGTGCTCTTGCTATAGAGATACGCTGACGCTCGCCACCCGAAAGCCTTGCCCCATTCTCTCCGATGGGAGTATTATAACCTGATGAAAGCTTAGTTACGAACTCGTCGCAATTTGCTGCCTTTGCCGCCATAAGTACTTCTTCATCTGTTGCGTCCCTTTTGCCAAGACGTATGTTTTCCATTACTGTATCATCAAACAGCACTACATCCTGAAAAACCATAGAATAATCCGATAAAAGCACCTCCGGATTTACCTTTTGAATATCTACGCCTCCAACTTTAATAGTTCCCTGTGATATATCCCAGAGCCTTGCCGCAAGTTTGGCGCAGGTGCTTTTACCCGATCCGGAAGGCCCAACAAGTGCAGTAACTTCGCCTTCTTTTGCAGTAAAACTTACACCACTTAAAACAGGCTTATCATCATATGCAAAGCTTACGTTATCAAATATAATATCATGACCGTTCGGGTTAAAACTCTGCGCCCCGTCCGCCGTCTTGGTGTCATATATTTCTCTGAGACGACCTGCCGATACCTCAGATACAAACAATTCTGCAATAAGTGCAAGCGCCTGATCAAACGGTGCATACACTCTTGTTATAACCAGCAAAAACACAAACAACATCATAAAGTCAATTTGCCCCGAGATAATCAAAGTGCACCCTGTAAGAATAGTGGTTGCAACGCCTAGTCTCATTACTACGCTTGCGGCATTTACAAAAATTCCCACTATAAGTTCACTGTTTATTGTCTTCTTTTCATGATAGTCTATTTTCTCATTTAACTTATCTAAAAATATTCTCTCCTTGTTTGTTTCCCTTATCTCTTTCATGTTTTCAAGAATCTCTTGAATTTCATCAACCATAGACACTCTTGCTTTTTTTGTGACTTCTGACTTTTTTTCTTCTATTTTGCGACTTAAGATAAGCATAATGAAAGCGACCGGTACACCCCATAAGCAAGCTATAGCCATTTTCCAGTTATATATCAGCAAAAAGGCAGCTATTATTGCTGTAGATATATACGAGCCATAAAGATATCCCAAGCAGTGCGACCATACGTGTTCCAGCCTGTTGACATCTCCCATAATAGTCTCTGTCAAATCAGCCAAATTGCGCCTTGAAAAATATCCCAAAGGCAGTTTGCGCATTCTCTCCGCCAAAGATATTCTTGTATTTTTCACCTCAGAATACACTACGCCATATGTATATTTATATTGCTGTAAGTGAGTCAAAATGGACAAAGCCAAAAATACAAGCGTCAATACTATAAAAACCCCCATACCAGGAAGCTTGCTGCCATCTAACAAAGTGGCAATGCAATTATTCATTAACAAATACAAAATAATCATTCCGCACATCACAACAAGGTTTACAATGACCGTCCATATTGTGCCAAGTTTTACATTTTTAACTCCTTGCTTTGTAAGTGCGTACTTTCGTCCCAAGTTATTCTCAAACATAGCTAATCCTCCTATACTGCCTTAACACTCCAAAGTGCAGCCTTATTGTATTCCTCCCACATATGAGCGTATAATCCACCGGATGAGACCAGTTCTTCATGTCTTCCTTGCTCTATAATATGTCCTTCTTTAATTACAACAATATTGTCTGCATCAACCACAGTTGAAAGTCTGTGAGCAATCTTAATAACCGTTTTACCCTTTGTTAATGCTGAAAAAGCTTTTAGGATAAGTGCCTCATTCTCTGGATCGGCAAATGCCGTAGCCTCATCTAAAACAACAATCGGCGCATCTTTAAGTATTGCCCTTGCAAGTACTATGCGCTGCTGTTCTCCGCCGGATAGGTAGGTCCCACTCTCACCTATAACTGTATCGCAACCGTTTGGAAGTTTTTCTATAATATTCCCACACTGTGCTGCCATAAGCGCTGCCATAACCTCGTCTTTTGATGCGTCAGGTCTTGCAATTCGTACATTATCAAGAATTGATGCTTTAAATAACTTGCTGTTTTGAAAAACAAAAGCAATCATATTCAAAAGCTTATGCGGATCCATCTTTTTAACATCAACGCCACCTACTAATACGGTTCCATCCGTTGTGTCCCAAAACCTTGGGATAAGACTTGCTGCCGTTGTTTTTCCGCCTCCGGATGGTCCCACAAGCGCAACATTTTGTCCAGGTTTAACCGAAAATGAAATAGAGTCTAGGGCATAGTTATTAGATCCTTCATATTTGAAACTTACGTTTTTAAACTCTACACTGTTATCTTTAGGGGCAATGGTATGTTCCGGCATACTAAGCACAGGTGCATTCATAACCTGATCAATACGCTCCATCGCCGTATTTGCCAGCATAATACCGTTTGTCGCAAACATAATTCTAGCAAGTGCCGTGGAGATAATAGCCGAAAATATTGCATAAAATGCAAAATCCGCTATAAACTGAGCAAAATTGCCTGCCTCAAGTGCTCTAGGCGCTAAGACAATAACTACCGGTACCAAAAATACAAACGCACCTTCTGTAAATGTAAGATTAATTGATTGAGGCAGCCTGCATACACCATCCGTAAAATCCTCAGCTTTTTTGCTGTAGTCCTCTATCGC
>CAJOPM010000052.1 GCA_905236225.1 uncultured Eubacterium sp. | reverse complement strand
TTGAAAGCCCTGAGGCCGTAATGACTTATTCTAATGCGGGATTTAATATGATAAGTCACAGAATGCATAAATTCATTAAAAAACACATCGTAAGAGGCAAGTGGGCAAACAAGCTGCGGCCTATACTTATTAACAACTGGGAAGCAACCTATTTTGACTTAAATGAGAAAAAGCTTCTTAATTTAGCAAAAAAGGCAAAAGAGCTTGGAATCGAGCTTTTTGTCATGGATGATGGTTGGTTTGGAAATAGAAATGACGACAGCTCATCCTTGGGAGATTGGGAAGTAAATAAAGAAAAATTACCGGCAGGACTTAAAGGTTTGGCTGATAAGATAAACAAGCTTGGATTGGATTTTGGAATATGGGTTGAGCCGGAGATGATTAGCGTAGAGAGTAGTCTGTACAAAAAACATCCTGATTGGGCCATAGATGTACCTATGCGAAGTCATAGTGAAGGCCGAAACCAGAGAATTTTAGATCTTGCCAATAAAGAGGTTTGTGATTTTATAATAGAAAAGATGAGTAAGGTGTTTTCATCAGCGAACATATCCTATGTAAAATGGGATATGAACAGGGTGTTTTCCGATGTTTACTCAAGGGCGCTTGAGCCAGAGAAGCAAGGCGAGATGAAACACAGATATGTGATGGGACTTTACTCTATAATGGGTGAGCTTACAAAACGTTTTCCCGATATTCTTTTCGAGGGGTGCGCATCGGGAGGTAATCGCTTTGATTTGGGGATTCTGTCATATTTTCCGCAAATATGGGCGAGCGATAATACCGACGCAATATGCAGGGCAAAGATAATGAAAGGATATAGCTACGGATATCCGCAGTCTGTTATAGGAGCACATGTTTCTAACTGTCCTAATCATCAGACACTTAGAAACAGCCCGCTTATGACGCGCTTTAATGTCTCGGCATTTGGCTTGCTTGGATACGAATTAAATGTTTGCGATTTGCCCCATGAGCAGCTTGATGAGATTAAAGAGCAGATAAATATTTATAAAAAATACAGAAAGACGCTTCAGTTTGGAGATTTATACAGAACGGATAATGCCAATCTTGCAGCTCGTTATTCCAATGGCACATATAATACAGATGAAAATATATATCAATTTACGGTAGTATCGCCGGATAAAAAAGAAGCCATAACATCTGTTATACAAGTGCTTGCATATGCAAATACAAAAGATTTGTGGATAAAAATACCGGGACTTAAAGATGAGCTTATATACAGGTTTTCAAATGAAAAGAGCTGGCATAACATTATGGAATTTGGAGATCTTGTTAATACAGCCTCACCGATTCATATTAAGCAAGGCTCCCTTATGCATAGGGCGGTTGCAAAATTTGTAAAAATGCCGGGTGAGAGCGAGGAGTATATTACATATGGAAGTGTTTACAAAAATGCCGGAGTCAAGCTAAGTCAGGGATTTTGCGCCACAGGATATTCTGAGCAGGTAAGATATTTCCCGGATTTTGCATCGCGTATATATTTTATTAATGCTTTACCAAATAAATGATAAAGGAGAATTAAAAAATGATAACCTGCCCAAACTGTGGAGGCAACCCCTATTTTGATATAGCAAGTCAAAAGATGCTTTGCTCATATTGTCATACATATTTCGATGTTGAGACATTTCCTGATGAAAATATGGGCGCCGAAATGCATACTGAGAACATGCAAGGTGATCAGCCGGATATGATGGAGGTTAATGTTTATACCTGCAGTCAGTGCGGAGGTCAGCTTATGAGCATGAGTCGCGAGGCCACGGCATTTTGCAGCTATTGCGGTTCTCATCAGATTCTTGAAGAAAAACTATCTCTTATGGAGCGGCCTAAGCATATAATCCCGTTCAAAATAACAAAAGAAGACTGTAAAAAAATATATGCCAGGAAATTAAGAAAGCATATATTTGCGCCAAGGGGACTCAAAAGCCCCGAGCATATCGAAGAATTTAGAGGAATCTATATGCCCTACTGGTCGTATGATTATTCACAAAATGATACAATTTCGCTTAACGGGACGATAGAACACAGAGAAGGAGATTATAGAATAATAGAAAATTATAGTCTTTATGTTGATGCAAACAATCAATATAAGGGCATAACACATGATGCATCAACTACTTTTGAAGATAACATATCCGAAAGTCTATCTCCATATGATACAACGCAGGTTAAGCCATTTAAGTCGGCCTATCTTTCGGGATTTTATGCTGATATCCCTGACGTTAAAATGGATGTCTATGAACCTGAATCGGCAGCTATGGCGGCAAGAGATACCATAGATATAATAGAAAAAGTAAATGAATTTAAAAGATACAAGGTTAAGGAGTATGATGATAAGGCGGCGATAGAGAAGACGCACACACAGATGGAAGATGCAAATACAGCTATGTTTCCGGTCTGGTTTTTGTCCTACAGAAAAAAAGACAGGATAGCGTATGCAGCTATCAATGCACAGAGCGGGAAGATGAGCGCAGATATTCCTATATCATTTGGAAAATATTTGCTTGGATCGGCGCTCTTGGCTGCAATCATATGGATTATATTAGAGTTTGTTAATATATCATCGCTTAGAGGATTGCTATTGGCCGTTATATTCGGAGCTATGGCAGGAAGCCTTGTATATGCAATGGTAGTTTTTAAGCTTAGTGAAAATATCAATAATCGCAAGTGGGAAAGCCGTTTGCGAAGCGATGGGGCTTTTAACAATACAAATAAAAATAATATTAATAAAAGGCATAGTTCGCCGGGAATAGGAGCTATATTAATAATATGGCTAATCCTGATAGCTATAGCATTAGTTTTGACCTTTTTGGATTTCGGATGGGGTATTGCTTTTGAGCCGTTTTTCTGCGCATTGTTTGTGCAGTTTGGGTTTAACAGTGACGGGCCCGTGCGCGGACGCATCAGTAATTGGGTGCTTGCTGTTGTTACAGCTATAGGCGCCATTATCTGGGCAGTTAATCCATATATAGATATGCTCTATTATGCAATATGCATACTTATGATGATATGCGTAGTATGGTGCTTTTATGATGCGCTTTATTATTATAATCAGCTTATGTCAAGACCTCTTCCTCAATTTGAT
>CAJOPM010000051.1 GCA_905236225.1 uncultured Eubacterium sp. | reverse complement strand
CGCTTGTCCTTGTACTTATAAGGTGTTTATATTAAAATGTTACATGGTAAAGTTAAATAAAAAAACCGAAAGGATAATTTATGCGTCATTTAATGAGTCCTATGGATTTGTCTGTTGAAGAACTTGATGAGCTGCTCGACCTGGCAAATGACATAGAAAAGAATCCCCAAAAATACGCTCATGCCTGCGAAGGCAAAAAGCTTGCAACCTGTTTTTATGAGCCAAGTACCAGAACGAGACTTTCTTTTGAAGCAGCCATGCTTAACTTAGGCGGCCAGATACTGGGCTTTTCAAGTGCAGATTCAAGCTCAGCTGCCAAAGGCGAAAGCGTTGCAGATACACTTAGTGTAATCTCCTGCTATGCCGACATATGCGCTATCAGGCATCCCAAAGAAGGTGCACCTTTAGTAGCATCATCAAGATCTAAGATTCCGGTTATAAATGCAGGTGATGGCGGACATCAGCATCCCACACAGACGCTTACCGATTTGCTTACCATACGTTCACTTAAGGGACGTTTATCCAATATGACTATAGGCCTGTGCGGAGATCTTAAGTTTGGACGGACTGTACATTCTCTTATAAATGCTCTTATCAGATATGAAGGTGTCAAGTTCGTATTGATATCACCTGATGAGCTTAAAGTTCCCGACTATGTCAAAAATGATGTTCTTCTTGAGAACAACATAGATTTTGAAGAAGTAATAAGACTTGAAGATGCTCTTCCTAAGCTTGATATCCTGTATATGACCAGGGTCCAACGCGAGCGTTTCTTCAATGAAGAAGATTACATCCGTATGAAAGATTTTTATATCCTGACAAAATCAAAGCTTCGCTTAGCACGTAAGGATATGTTGATATTACATCCGCTTCCAAGAGTAAACGAAATCTCGGTAGACGTAGATGACGACCCAAGAGCTGTATATTTTAAACAAGCCCAGTATGGCGTATATGTGCGTATGGCGCTAATACTCACACTGTTAAAGGAGGCCGAAAAAGATGCTTAATGTAGGAGCTATAACTGAAGGATTCGTACTAGACCATATTCAAGCGGGCATGAGTATGGAAATATATTCTTATTTAGGTCTTGCGCAACTCGACTGCACAGTTGCAATTATTAAAAATGCTCGCAGTAAAAAGATGGGAAAGAAAGATATTATCAAAGTTGAATGCGATATTAACACTCTCGACATAAGAATACTCGGATTTATTGATCAAAATATTACAGTAAACATTATCAAAGATGAAGAGATCGTAGAAAAGCATGTTCTGACACTTCCAGATACCATCGAAAATGTAATTAAATGCAAAAACCCTCGCTGCATTACTTCTATTGAGCAGGGATTAGATCAGGTCTTTGTATTATCAGACCCCAAGAAAAAAGTCTATAGATGTAAATATTGCGAAGAAAGATATATACTGACACATATGCGGGAGTAATCACTCCCGCATATTTTATGGCATTCAAGTCTCGTCTGAGATATATTTACCTGTCTGAATTAATAGCTGCAGCAATAGCCTCAATAGTTTTACCAACTACAATTTTTTTATCAAACTCATCTTCCATAAGACGTCTGCTTTTTCGTCCCATCTCTTGCCTGGTCGTATCATCAAGTTTTATAAATTCAACCAACTTTTGATAGAGACTCTTAGCATCCGCCACCCGGCATAATAATCCGCTAACGCCATCTATCAGAGCCTCCCTGCATCCGGGTATATCAGATGTAATAAGAGGTCTGCCCATTGCGGCATTTTCAAGGAGTGTATTTGACATACCCTCATGATAGGACGGCAAAACATAAGCATGCGCCTTTCTTATAAAAGGTCTGACATCTGCCTGAAATCCGTGATAGTTTATTATCCCATCTGAGTGCGCCGCCATAATAATATCCTTATAATCATCTTCATAAGGTCCAACTATATCAAATTCTGCATCTATACCATTTTCTTTTATAGCTTTGGCTGCAGTAAGCAGCTCGTCTATACCCTTTTCTTTCATGATTCTTCCTATAAACAAGAACCTTGTGGTTGAATCTAAAGGATAATCACAGAACTCATATTCATCCAAATTAACACCGGCGCCTTTTAAGCATACTGCTTGCTCTTGCCGTATTATCCCCAGTTTTTTTAGTGTATTGCAGTTATCCTCATTTTCAAAAAATACTACAGATGCATCCTTAAGGGCTCTTTTATACATTGTGATTACAATTCTTTTTAAAATCCCTGTTTTTTGAAATGCCGTTCCCAGCCCTGTTATATTGGCAAAATATTTTACCTTTTTTAAACTACATACCGCTCCGCCGTAGATATTGGGTTTAATAGTATATGAAATCATAATGTTTGGCCTAATCTCGCTTACAATCTTTTCGTAGTTTTTCATAAGAGCTCTGTCTTTGAATGGGTTTACGCCTCTTCTGTCAACCTGTGTATCTATAAACACACACCCCATATCAACAAGAGGTTTTATCATATCCCCCTGTGGCAGCGCTATCCATATCTGCGCTCCTCTATCTATCAAAGTCTCTATCAATTCTTTTCTAAACTTATATAAACCTACGTCAAAATTAGCAAGTATTAACACCTTGATATTATCAAAATCTGCCATATTTCTCCCTTAACTTACACCTATATGAAATAAATTTCTAAGTGATGCGCATCTTTGTGGTGAAGATCTTGCAATCCTAACCCAGCACCTGTCTTTAAAAGAAAGAATATCCATCTCCTCTTTAGTAAAACTGATTTGTTCTAAAATGTCATCTATCTTATTACAGGCTTCTTGTTTGATGTCATCATTTAAATGCCTGATTGCTTTTTGATAATCATATATACATAAAAAGAAAAGGTTCTTCTTGGCTGCAAATTCCAGTTGCGGAAAATATTTCTGTATATACAGCAATCTGTTTAATCTTGCCATTAGCCCGTCTATTCTGTCAATAGAAAAGCCCTGATTCATAATAGAACCCTCTCTTTGATAGTAATAGTAGAGCACCACATCGGCGAAAATAACTTTACTTGCTTTTCCTATCACCTGGTAAGTCCAAAATTCGTCTTCATGTATCTTGCCCTTTTGAAAAAGTATTCCCTCTAGAACGCCTTTTTTATAAAGCTTGTTCCAGACCACCTGCTTAATAGGATTCTCATTGATAAGAGCTTCTAGTGCTCCTTTCGCGTCATACACAGTTGTTTTAATGCGCGCCACATCTACTCCATCACTCTTTACATATCCTGAAACCATTTCATAGCAACATTCTACAATATCCGCATCATGCTCTTTTGTTATATGCATAAGCGTCTCAAACATATTCAAATGTATATAGTCATCAGAATCGATAAATACAATATAATCACCGCAAGCTGCTTTTAGCCCCTCGTTTCTTGCATCAGCCAAACCGCCATTTTCCTTGTGGATGACTTTTATATTGCCAGTAGATTCATTTTTAATTTCGTCGCACAATGCGCCGCTTCCATCAGTAGACCCATCATCTACCAAAATCAGTTCAAAATTTTCATAACTTTGAGATAAAATGCTCTTAGTGCATCTTCTTAAATAATTTATAACATTATATACCGGTACAATAACCGATATTTTACCATCCATAAAGCCTCCTATCTAGCCTCTGATTCTTCT
>CAJOPM010000050.1 GCA_905236225.1 uncultured Eubacterium sp. | reverse complement strand
CCCTGTCCTTTGGTTATCTCTTCCATCATGGTATGTAGCTGTATCAGACCTTCGCGGCAAAAATTACACTTACCGCAGCTTTGTCTTCTTTGTGCTCTTAATATCTTTTCGCACTCGTCTATGATGCAACTGCCCTTACCGAATACTGTAATAACGCCATTACCAACCTCACTCTTTGCATCAATAGTTTGCTCTAGTATTTGCGGATCATAAATCTTAGTTCCAATTCTTACTGCTTTAACTTCACCTTCTCCTACAATGTCTTTATAAGCAGTCCCGTATGAAACCTTCCTGATATCTAAAATATCATTTCCTTTCTTAACAGCCATGAAATATCCCGGCTCATATCCGCCCTCAAGCAGATTACTCAGCTCATACATAGTCTCTATATGATGGAAGATACAGCCCGCATCTTCTCTGACATTTACAATTCCTGTGCGTATCTTAATATCACGGGCATCAGCATCTTCTTTAAGGCTTTTTGCCAGCTCGTCCTCTCCATCCGGAATATAGAGAATTTTGCAATCAACTCCTAAAACTTTTGCAGCAGCAGCCATTCCATCAAATACCTGTTTTGGATATTCTTTTAAAATGCCAAGGAGTGCCTTATCTATATCCGCGTTATTAAGCGCTGTCACAACACCTGTATATTGTCCTTTCCATTTAGATGCAACCTCATCTTTGTATACGCCGTATTCTGTAAGTTTTGCTTCTGCTACCTTAGCCATAATCTCGTCGGCGCTCATTTGATTTATTAATTCATTCATCTTATTCTACGCCTCCTTCTGATCTGAATACTGTGTCCAAAGTCTTGGCTGATGTATCTGAAGTCTTAAATCGCATTGCAAACACCTAGATGCCTCACCGCAAATATCGCTATCGCAAATTCCAAAATCAAATACATCAAAGTTGTTTCCTCTCTCGCTTGCAGGCTTAATTTGCTTACAGGCAGCCTTAAGATTAGCAAACCCTTCTTCCTTGCCTATGTATCCGTCCACCTCTTCTACAGGTGCCAAGACTTCAGTGATATCACCGTCGCCTCCTAAATACCTGTCAATCTCACTGGCTGCATCTCTTCCTGATGCTATAGCCTGTATCACAGATTTTGTCCCGTATACAACATCTCCGGCTGCAAATATTCCATCTACGGATGATGATAGAGACCCTTCTTTAACCTTAATACTATTACCTTTCCCAAGTTCCAAACCTTGTTCTTCACTTAAATCGGCCCACTGACCCGTGGCAAATATTACCGTATCGGCATCTATATGATGCTGGGAGCCTTCTTCTTTTTCAATTATGGCTTTTCTGTTCTCATCGAAGTAGAAATCTTTTACATTCATAAAATCTACCCCGGTAACTACCTTATCTCCGGTAATTCTTTCAAATGTCTGCGCAGGATATATCTTTATACCTTCTTCTATTGCCTGCTCTATCTCTTCTTCATCGGCAGTCATCTTGTCTCTGGCTTCAAGACACGCAAGATGGATTTCATCTGCTCCTAGCCTTTTAGCTGTTCTGGCACAGTCAAATGCCACATTGCCGCCTCCAAGCACAATTACCTTCTTGCCCATTCCCGTTGGCTTACCTAATGATGCTTTTCTTAGAAATTCAATATTAAGCAGTACTCCTTCATTTTCATTGCCTTCCATGGGAAGCCTAACCCCTACATGATTTCCGATAGCCATTAGAATTGCATCATATTCTTTCTTGAGGCCTAATATATCAGTTACCTTTGTGTCAGTCTCAAATTTAACACCCTGATTGGCTATTACATCGGCCTCTTTAGCAACTATATCTCTTGGAAGTCGGTATGCCGGTATGCCATAGCTCATCATGCCTCCTACTGTAGGCAATGCTTCTTTGACAGTTACCGCATGGCCTTGTTTTCTCAAATAATATGCTGCCGTCAGTCCGGCAGGTCCCGATCCTACTACGCACACCTTCTTACCGGTATCCGGCAGTTGTTTTCCTTTGCCCTTCCAGTATTTACCGCTATCATGTTCTGCTGCATAGCGCTTAATCTCTCTAATCGACATTGCATCAGATACTTCACCTCTCTTACACTGCTTCGCACAAGATTGAGTACATATCATTCCGAGAGTGTGTGGGAACGGCGCCTTCTCACGAACAACAGCTGCTGCCGCATCACAGTTACCCTCTTTGACATATCTTATATATCTTGGAATATCTGTATGTGCCGGGCATTCACCCTTACAGGGGATTAGTGCTTCCTCTCTCTTAAGATCT
Source organism: uncultured Eubacterium sp. (assembly GCA_905236225.1). Lineage (GTDB taxonomy): Bacteria > Bacillota > Clostridia > Lachnospirales > Lachnospiraceae > Eubacterium_C. Next base: position 11,841 of record CAJOPM010000050.1, on the reverse strand, counting down.
GCATTAATAAGCTGAACCTTATCTCTTATGCTACCGGTCGGACAGACCTGTGCGCAGGCTGTGCAGAACCTGCAATCGCTATCAGTAAGGAGCTTATCGTGAAGTGTTCCTACATATGTCTCAAGATCTTTCTTTCTATAATCAAGCACTCCAACGCCCCTAAGTTTGTTACAGGCTCTTACGCATCTACCGCACAATACACATCTGTTCATATCATGAATCAAAAGCGGATTATCTTCATTCATCTTGATACCCTTGGTACGCGTACGCATTCTGGCATTGTTCGCACCTACATATTGTATAAGCGTCTGTAATTCGCAATCACCATACTTCGGGCAGGTAGAACAATCCTCAGGATGCCCTGAGAGCATCAGCTCTAAAGCAAGCGTACGAAGCTTGTTTGCTCTCTCGCTCTTAGTATTAATCACCATGCCCTCTACGGGCTTTAAGTCACAAGATGTTACTATTTCATCTTTACCCTCTACCTCTACGACACACATACGGCATGATGCATTCTCAGGTAAATCCGGATGATGACACAGATGAGGAATATATATACCGTTTTTCAGAGCTGCCTCTAATACATTCTCGTTCTCATCAACTTCTAACTTGACCGAGTCAATTGTTATTGTTACCATAACTACCTCTCCTCATATTCAACAATAATCTAACACTAAGTAATATTAATTCTCGCTATTATTTGACTTGTTGTAGAAATTATAGCATAATCACTGTAAACAGGCTTCAAACACTTGTCGAAATTTTAACGTATATACATTTTTATTTTCAACATTTGTTGAATTTGTGTAAGGAGTAACTATATGATAACTTTAGATAAATTATTAGACAGCCTTCAAAAAATGGGCTTTGCTATAGACAGGCAGCCATTTGATAATAATAGCTTGATATATCAGATAAGTAATTTAACCGAGTCTGCCCCGCTTGACTTACACACCCTCTACATTCTTTCCACTCATAAATTATCCGCCTCTCTTAGAAACCGTATAGAAGAATTTACCGAAGGTCCTTTGATTATATTGGATATTCCCAGACATCCATCTCTTTCATTTGATGTTATTACTTTAAATGAAGAATCAAACGCAACCATAGTTTGGAATATTTTAAACAATAGACTGTTAGAAGAAAATCTTACTCAAATGGACATAGCTTCACTTTACTCTCTGGTCTTAAATGGCAGCGGAATTGATGCTCTTACCCGGCATGCCGAAGAATTGCTCGGCTATCCGGTTTCTATTTGTGACAACAGCTATACTATCATCTCCGCATCACCCGCTATGCACAATATGCCTTTTGGTCTTGACGAAAGCTCTGATGGTTTATTTCTAAGCACAGGAGAAATAGAGAGCCTAAGGCGATTACAGATAGAAGATAAGATATATTCAACAACTGAAGCATTTTTTGTAAATACCCCTGATCACCCTGATACCAATTGGATATTTAGCGCCATAAGAATCAACCGGGTTATGAACGGCTATGTCGCTATATGCCTTCCTTCCAACGTCACTGCCACGCCGCGTCAGCTTTCTGTAGCTACAGCTCTTGCCAGGCTTTGTTCTCTTGAAATGCAAAAACATGATTATTTTATAGAGCAAACCGGTCTGCAATACGAGACTTTTCTTAGCGATCTTTTAGATGGTCGCTTTGTTGATATTCACAGAATTAACAGCCGCCTAAAACTTCTTAATCGAAAAATCGGCTCATACTTTTGTTTAGCGCTGTTTGACAGGCTCTCTCCAAGTGGAAGTGATTTTTTTAACAAACAACAGCTTAGCCATATGCGCCAGCTGTTCGTAAACAGCATGTCTATAATATACAGAAACATAATAGTACTTCTTATTAATCAAGACACCCCAATCAATCTTAATGAAGAATTTTTAACACCGTTTAGAGAATTTGCACAGCGAAACAACTTAAGAGTAGTACTAAGCCAGCCATTTGCCGATTTGTCGAAGACTCATGTATTCTTCACTCAAGCTCATACATATCTTAAAATTGCCGAACAACTACCGCAAGATAAAACACTTAGCCTCTCTTGTGAAGCGCTTCCATATATATTATTTACAAACACAGATACGAGTACTTTAGAATCATGCATTCATTATCATCTATTTCAGTTGCAAGATTATGACTCTGTCTATCACACGGAATTTATACCCACACTTCGCGCCTATATACGAATGGATCGCAATATGACCAAGGCCGCTTGTATGCTTCATATACACCGAAGTACATTTTTTTATAGAATCAAAAAAATTGAAGAACTTTTAGATATTTCCATAACAGATTCACATTTATTATTTTTATATGAAATAAGTTTTATGATCTGGGATTATTTGCTTAATGCCTGACTCGCATTTAGCTTTCCTACCATAAATTCGCAAAAAGTCCCTAATGCAATATATATTATTGCATAAATCACCCAGCTTTTATCACTTATATCACACAAAGTATAGATATTTATTATATGCCCTATACCAAGTTTCATAATCTGACAGATAATACCGTATATCTCTAGTGCGACCAATGCTATAAACACAGTTTTAGTCAACGCTACCAACAGATGCGCAAGTGTTGTACTAACCCATAAAATCACCAGAAGACTTGCAATATATTTAAATATTAGATTTGGTTTCTCATATGCATGAACTATCAGACGCATTATTATCGACATTATAATATAAATAAATGCGCTAAAAATATAAACTGTCAGATAGGGCAACCTTTCGTCCCAATCCTTTTTCGATATAACACACTCCCTCATCCCAGAAGAATAAATATCACTTAATACAACCATAATGGGTATAAACCCCAAAACAGAAGATACCGTAATCATGGTATACACAGAATACGAAAACGAGAGGTCATAATCGTTATTTTGCGAAAAATCAAAAAAAAGAAGAGCAAAAAACGGCACCACCAAAAGGAACATAACCATATACATCCTAATGATTCCTCTTGAATTTTTAAAATGCCACATAACAGCCACCGGCCATTTTCTCATCTTATGCATATTTTACACCATCTACCTGCATAATCTTAAAATATAAGCTTTCTATATCATTTACGCTATATCTATTATACAATTCCTCTAAAGAACCATTGCAAACCAATTCGCCCTGATGAAGAAATAAAAATTTATCGCATATAGACTCTAGTTCTTTAATTTCATGAGAAGATATAAGAACTATTCTATCTCCTTTTATACTCTCTATAATAGTCCGAAAATTCTTTTTTTCCCCCGGATCCAAAGAAACTGTAGGCTCATCCATAATAAGCACCTTAGGATCATCAATTAACGCTTGCGCTATTCCTACTCTTTTTAACATTCCTCCCGAAAGTTCTTTTATTGATTTCTTCGATTCATCGATAAGATTTAATTTATTAAGAATATCTTTCGTGGAAGTCTTTATTTTATCTTTCGACATGCCACTTATACAGCCATAATATTCCATAGTTTCTTCTACTGTCAGTCTATTTAAAGTGCAAAAATGCTGAGGCAAAAATCCAACTTTTGCATCTTCTAATTCCACCTTACCCTTATGCTTTTGCAATCCTAATATTGCTCTAAACAAGGTAGTCTTTCCTGCACCATTTTCTCCTATTATTCCATAAACGCCTGATGAAAACTCATATGTAATTCCTTTCAGAGCTTCCTTTGATCTAAAATTAACCTTAATATCATTCAAATTTAAACTCATTTTTCCGCTCCTATTTTACCATCTCGTAATTCTCTAAAATCCAATCTGCTATAAGAGAAGGATCTTCATCACCGCTCATAAGTTCCGTAGATAAGTAGAGTGTATTATCGCAAACACTTTCTGTACACCATCCTCCGTTTATTTCTGCTGTTCTCGGAGCAAATATAATCGTATCAATATCATTTTCTTTTAGAAAATCGCTGTCATTTTGGGCACACTTCTTTTTTAGCTCGTCAAGAACATCTTTCCAGGAAAAATCAAAACTATAAAGACTTTCGTATACAGTATTATAAATTATATTTACTCCGTCCTCCTGCTTTTCACCAATAGGTCCCAATAGAATTGTCGGAGCTATGCCATATCCTTCAAAGACATAGTCTTCTCCCTCTTCAATGGCCGCCTGTGAATGTTGATAGTTTGAATGCAAATCTGTGCTGCTATTACTAAAGGCTCCAACAGTAAAATGACTTTCCTCAAGTGTAGTATTTGAGGTGTTATATCCTGAATAACTATTCCCATCTTCATCTGTAAGTGTCACAAATACGGGTCTAAAGCCCGGTTGAGGATAATAAGCGAAATATCCCGGCAAAAATACCGCATTATTACTAGCATAAAAAACCTGACTTACTCCGCCATAGTAAATTTCAAGTGTATCAACTTTACCTCCGGTAAAAACTGTTATGTAGTCTCCCTCTCTCTCAAATTCAACATTATTGCCATCTTTGTCCCATATAGTAATATCATCATACCCTCTATATAGCGTAAATTTATATTCTTCTACATCTTCATCTCCTAATGTTAAGGTTGCAAAAGCCATAAATTCTGTATTATCACATGCGATAAGTATATCATAGCTTTCTACAGTAAAATTCGCCTCTTCTTCCCTGATATCACTGTCAGACTCAAATTCTGAAATTTTATTAGTTGCCTGCGCATAATTCAAGTTATAATTCAGAGACGGCTTGTAATACTGAATATCATTTATAGCAACGTATAAAGCTATCAGACATATAGGGCAAACTATATATAACGCCCTCACTTTAACTCTTTTGACTGTGAAAATCATAAGAACCTGACTAATAAATATCCAAATCAGATAAATATAAACCCTATATTTCTCTGCCGGAACGAGATACTGATAATCTACTGCCCAGTTATCATTTGGTTGTTCCAATTGAAAATACTTGTATAATGAATCTAAATTAACACCAACTGTTTCATAAAGCGCCACGTTTATTTTATAGAAAAGACCGCAGACCAAAACAACAACAATAAGCATAGCAAAATAAGCTGCCCATTTTTTCTTAAATAATCTTGCAAATAGTTTCCCTACAAACATTGCTGTCAGCGGACACAGAGCATAATTTAATACTACAACTTTAAAAACACATTCATGTAGTTGCGAGTATGCCCCGCTATTATTAAGGCGGATCAACTCAATAATTAAATCAACAAAAAAACATGAAGCAATAAAAGAGCATACTATAATATGCTTAGCAAATAAGCTCTTAATTAGCCCTCCTTTTTTAATCTGCAAAAGTTGTGCCATCTTTTCATCTTTAAGCTCGCCAAATATCTCTACTGACACAAAAAAGATTCCAGCGAAAATAATCATTGCCGTTTTTTGCGAAATCTGGAATCTCTGCAGATAATCCGGTGCCCTAAATACAAATATATTAAAAATTATAACTACTGCAATTAAAGCTATAAAAATTATCGGTATATATTTTTTCCTAAATTCATTTTTATATTCCAAAAACAACAATCTCATGCCTGCACCTCAATCCAGTGTAAAAAATTTATGAAAATTAAGACAAATCTATCAACATAGATTTGTCTTAAATAAATCAATTAAGTTTTATTGTACCTTTTGCTTTGCAATCTTTATGTACCCCTGCGACATTTAGTTCCAGATAATACGAATATGATTTACCGCCTTTTATTTTCGAATTAGAATAACTCCCGCCGGGAGATACGCTTACTTCATCCAGCTTATAAAAAGATGCTCCTGCTGCTGCTCCATATGTTATTACTTTAACGTTATATTTTGATATGGCACTTATATTTGATGTGATTTTCACAGAGCTTCCATCTCCCACAACGCCAGAATCAGCATAATATTGACTCGTTAAAAGATTTGCTTCTGAGGATGTCGCTGCCTGCACACTAATTGCCCCACCAACGGCTAACGCCCCTATCAATGCTGTAACAGCCCATTTTTTTCTATGTTTCATAATTATAGATCCCCCTTCTTTCCTAAAATTTTCTTAATTGTTTGATTTTATCGGATTCTTTAGGCTGATAAAAATACAAAGTGCACGCACTATTCGCATTAATTGATGCACTCTTTATTGCGATCATTTTTATAACCTTTGCGACCAAGTCTCCCACAATTTTTCCCTCCTTATATCTTCAAGTCATGGAAAATATATCATATATACTGGTGGTATCTAATATAATGTAAAAAATCACTTTAATATTGTAAAAAATCAAATATACTTTTTTATGGAATCTTACGTCTCATACATTATAATATTTACGATGAACTCTCTTTCATTAAAAGCAAACTCCGCTGTGCCATTATATTTTTTTACAGTTTTTTTAATTCCATTTATACCAATCCCGTGATATATCTCATCTTTTTTTCTAGTCTTGATTTCACCACCTTTAACACCAACTATTCCATCAAAACTATTTCTTACACATATAAAAACTGTACCCAGATCATATTTTATAGATAAATTTATATATTTATCGGTATCTATATAATCACAGGCTTCTATTGCGTTATCTAAAAGGTTTCCCAGTATCACTACCATATCGTCATCTTCAATCGAAATCCTCTGAGGTATAACTATAGAAACATCTATTTCAACGCCTCTGTCAACAGCTTCCTGCAATTTGCAGTTTATAATGCTATCAATAATAATATTATTGGTTTTTGAATACGCCACCAAATCATTAACGCGCTCTGATATTTGAGATAGGTACATCTTAAGTTCATAACTATCATTCTTTTTTACAATTTCATTTATAATTTGCAATCTATTATTCCAGTCGTGTCTAAATTGCCTTTCAAGTTCTTGGTTCTTCTGCATGAGCACTGCTTCTTTTTTATAATATTCTTTTTCTTTTTCCAAAATACCAGCTTGTCTATTAGTCTGAAAAAGACTTTCTATGCTATCTTGTAAAATAATAGTTACAAAAATTGCCAGTTCAGCTGTTAAAATTATAGTCATTTCAGCACCTGCATTTTTACCTTTTATTGAACTTAAAAAAAGCAATTCCCCGCATATAGAAATAAAAATAAAGATTTCTAACAAAAAAATTCTACATTGGTAAACGAGTTTATTATTGCATTTTATATTTTGTATGCAAATCATAATAAACCAATAAATAACTCTACTAAAGAAAAGTGAAATTCGTTCATTATTAGAAGCTTCTGCTAAAATATCTAAATTATTAACCCCAACTAAAACTGCTACTATCAATTCAGAAATAGCAAAAGCAAAATTAATTGTAATCGCAGCTATAATTTTTCTTATTATTTTTCCCTTATAGCACAACACCAGAATCAAAACCAATAAAAAACTAACAATAAAATTAATAATCGCTTTAGGTGTAAGATAATCCACGCTTATTGACGTTACTAATTTTATTGTCGCAGCAAATATAATTATTTTATTATTATATTTATTTTTATTAAAGAAAAAATCTAACGTTCGTATAACAAGATATATTTCAAAGATATCAATAGTCAATGAATTTAAAAATTGTATTATATTTATCATTCGTTATATCCTTCACGTTCAATATTCATTAGTTGTTTTCTGATAATCGCTCTTCTTGATTGACTAATCGGGATCTCATCATTATTGATTAAGACAACATTATTATAACTAATTTTTTTTATATAATTATAATTTACAATATATGATTTATGGACAAACAAAAACCTGTAAAACTTTATTCTTTTATATACAGCATCTAAGGTATCATAAAACTCATATTTATTACGCACACCATATAATGTTATTTTCCTTCCTCTACTTGTCATATATACAATATCTGAAAATGGAATACTATATATTTCTCTCCCAATCTTTATTCGTAACACATCCTTCTTTTGTTCATTTATGATAAGAAACTTGTTTACAACGCGCTTCAAATCAGATTCACTAATTGGCTTTTTTAAAAAATTAATTGGTCTAGACTCAAATAATTCCATAGCATAACTAGTATTGCCTGAAATATATGCTATTTGTACAACTTCATCCTTGATGATATCACGTATATATCTTCCTACCTCTACTCCGCTTTTGCCCTTAAATTCTATATCTAAAAATATTAAATCAAATCTTTCTTTTTTATATGATTCGCACAAATCATCTCCCGTATCAAAGCACTCAATAATCGCTTTCTTACCATATTCATCAAACATCCTAGTAACACCATCTTCAATTAAAAACTGCACCTTATAATCATCATCACAAATAGCAATATTAACTACTTCACGCTCCAATATATACCCTTCCTTCTCTTAAATAATATAAAGAACACTCTACTTATCTCGCTAGCATTTACTAAAATCAAAGTATCGCTCACGAGACTTTAATTGTTCTAATTTAACATCACTTAATTATTAATATCATTTTTAATGTTTAAAATTTCTCCGTAACTAATAACTACCGCCGCAAATATAAAAGTCAAGACTATAGCTTTTGATATGTTATATAATTCAAAATATTGCATCAACCATAATAATATACTTTCAATCAGAACACCAATAATTGTTCTTCTTTTATATATTATTTTTTCTATATCATCAAGAATTTTATTTTCGTTTTGTACCGGAGCAAATAAAATAATTATTATTAAACACACTAGCCAAGCCCCTGCTAAATAAGCAAACTTAATATTTATATAATGAAGCGCAAAAATAACCACAGCACATGAAATAACGGAAATAACACAACAAGAAATTGCAGTTTTTGCATGATAACCTCCAGCGTATCTCCTTAAAAAAAAGAAACAAACAAGAAAAACAATACATTCCACAAACTCATTTAAAAGAAACGCTATTATTAAATTTATACAAATAACTACAGAATTAATAATAATCTGAGAAATTCCATAATATAATAACTCTTCCTCTCCACTATCAATTACATTTTTTGATTTGAGCCAATCATTAATCTTATTAGTTATTATTTTAATCATAAATCTATCTATTATTCCTCTCCTGTTTTTATCTAAGTTTTATTACATTAACACTTATTATTCTTTTATATTTTTAAATACAAAAAAATATAACGTTTTTTGTAAAAACACAAAGTATTTTAGCTATTAAGCTTTAGACTCAAAAGGAAAGTTACAACCATTGTTTCTATCTATCAATTCACGAAGTTTCTTTTTCATCTTTCCCACCCATACTTATAATATTCCTTAGTAGGCGTAAAGCGTTCAAGTCTCGCAAGCGAGACTTGAATTGGGCTTTCAAAATTTATTCTTTACGATTATACACTCCTGCCAGCACCGGAAGTCCGGTTTCATTATGCATTATCGCATATATAAACGGTCTATCCAGGATAACTGTCTCATGCTCAGGCGGTGCTCCTGTTGCTATTGTTTCTGCAATAGTTACCGCATCAGCCTTAGTTCCTTTACGATCCACATCCAAGCGCACCTTATGAATGATCTTTTCCAGCTTGCTCTTGGTATCAGACATAGTAGAAAAATCCGCCTCATCCGTAAAAACAGTTTTCATGCCAATACCTTTGCAAATATCAGTAAGCTCTACATCAAAATCAAGCACAAATTCAGGGATAGAAGCATATACCAAGTCCTCAGATCTATCTTCAAACACCTCAGAGAATTTAATCCTTTGGGCAATGAATGATAAAGCCTCCTCCCCCTCTTCATAGGGCAGTATTGCCATAAATGAGTATTCCGGTTTTACAAATCCGCGAAATGCAAATCCATCATATAATTCTTGTCGCCGCAGTCAAACTCAAATCTGCTACCAACTATATCTCCCATAATTGCACCATACATAATCTGCCTCCTATTCTGCCGTTATACGGCTCTTTTTTATATAGTTGATATACGGAAGATTGCAAATAAAATGGTCACTTGAAAAGTGACTTTTATCTCAGTCGGATAAGACCCCTTCCTCTAAGCGTAGCGAAGGTAGGGGGCTTATCCGACTGAGATAAATTTTAACACTAAAAAAGGGGTCTCGCACTAATTACTTAGTGCGACAGCCCCTTTAAATAATTTTATAAATGGTAATTTATTTTGCATAATCAACGACTCTTGATTCCCTTATAACATTTACCTTAATCTGTCCGGGATAATCCATCTCGTCCTCAATACGCTTTGAAATATCGCGTGCCATAAGAACCATATCGGCATCGCTTACCTGCTCAGGTACAACCATAATTCGAACTTCTCTTCCCGCCTGAACAGCAAATGATTTTTCTACTCCCTTGAAGTCATTCGTAATATCTTCAAGCTGTTTTAATCTGTTAGAATAATTTTCAAGTGTTTCTCTTCTAGCACCTGGTCTGGCTGCTGAAATAGCATCAGCCGCCTGAACTATACAGGCTATAAGTGACTGCGGCTCTACATCTCCATGATGAGCTTCAACCGCATTAATAATGATAGGAGCTTCTTTATATTTCTGACAAAGTTCAACTCCAAGCTGAATGTGTGATCCTTCCATCTCATGATCCACAGCCTTGCCAATATCATGAAGCAATCCTGCGCGCTTTGCAGTCCTGACATCTACACCAATCTCTGCGGCTAAAAGTCCTGAAAGCTGTGCAACCTCTATTGAATGCTTTAACGCATTCTGACCAAAACTAGTCCTAAATCTCATCTTACCTAAAAGCCTAACGAGTTCAGGATGAATACCATGCACACCAACTTCAAGTGTTGCAGCCTCTCCCTCTTCTTTGATGGTAGTCTCAACTTCTTTTTGAGCCTTATGAACCATCTCTTCAATTCTTGCCGGATGTATTCTGCCATCAACAATAAGCTTCTCTAATGCAATTCTTGCAACCTCTCTTCTAACCGGATCAAATCCGGATAAGATAACCGCCTCCGGCGTATCATCTATAATAAGGTCAATACCTGTCATAGTCTCTATGGTACGAATGTTCCTACCTTCTCTTCCTATGATTCTTCCCTTCATCTCATCATTAGGAAGCTGCACAACCGAAATTGTAGCCTCGGCAACATGGTCGGCCGCACATTTTTGAATTGCTGTAACAACATACTCTTTGGCCTTCTTATCAGCTTCTTCTTTGGCTCTAAGTTCAAGTTCTTTAACAAGTTTTGCCGTGTCTAATTTAACATCTTCTTCAACAGATTTTAGCAAAAAATCTTTTGCCTGTTCGGAGGTCAAACCGGAAATTCTCTCTAACTCCTGTACATGCTGCGCCTGCAGTCTGTCAACCTCTTCTTCCTTCTTTTTAAGGTTTTCTTCCTTAATTTTGAAATTAGCCTCTCTCTTCTCAGCACTTTCGAGCTTTTTATCAAGGTTGGATTCCTTTTGCTCTACTCTTCTTTCTGCTCTTGAAATTTCTGAACGTCTATCCTTGATTTCCTTGTCAAGTTCATTCTTCGCTCTGATTGACTCTTCTTTAATCTCAAGAGAAGATTCGCGCTTCTTTGCTTCAGCACTCTTAACAGCATCATCTATTATCTGTCTGGCTTTGGTTTCAGCATTGCCAATAGTAGAATCTGATGAACGCTGCAGTTGGTTCTTAGTGATAAGCATTGAGACCGGAGCTGTGACAGCTACTGCAATTACTACGCCTATAATGACATATATCACAGAAGCACCTCCTTTATTTAATTTTCATTGTTCAAATATAACAATCTATCACTGAAAAGAACAGCTATAAACCGTTATTTTCAAATGTTTGTCATAATCCACAACAATAAAAATTATAGAGTTTTTTGTGTTTACTGTCAAGATATAGCAGTTTGTTTAATCCGTATTCTCGTAAATATTCATGACATGAGATATATCAGAAGTTTTAAATCCTTTTCTAAGTAAAGCATCATAGAGTTTCTTTTTTTTCTTAATATCTTCGTCATCCGGATTATAGCATTT
>CAJOPM010000049.1 GCA_905236225.1 uncultured Eubacterium sp. | reverse complement strand
GATGCGCACGGATTCGGACAGGAATTTGTCTGCTGAAGCAGACCCGAATCCGGCGCGCAAGACTCGCGAGCGAGTCTTGACAGATTAAATAGCTTAGAAAAAAGCAGGTCATTTTGACCTGCTTTTTAACAACTTATTATTAAATTTACTGATCCAAATGAAAACAGAAGTGGAATAAGATAGCTGTTTTCTGCCGGAAAATATATATCATGTGAGTGATCCTCTGGTGGAGAAAGCGTAATCTCTTTGCCAATCATATTAGAAAGATTAACAGCAAACATTCCGTTTACCAAATTCAGAAAATCCTCAAGAGCCGCACATACATAAGCATTATATTCATCATATTGTTCGTCGGAAATATGACCTATAAAGATATTGGCAAACTCTAAAGCGGTATCTTGTTCCATGCCAAGTGCTACATAGTAATCACTGTCTAAATGAAGCGCTTGAGATATTAATATATCTGACGGATAATCTGGTATCTCCATTGGTGGAAGAGGATTGAAATCATCCTCGATATAATCGGTAATATTACTATAAAATAGCTTCATGTACAAAGTAAAAAATTCTGTACCTATTTTTTCTTCTAACACGCCTCCGGATAATTCTGATAATTCAACAATATTATCTTCAATTATATCTTCATTATCGGATTCTAAAATATCGGTCTGAGATCGATATTCTACCATTATATTTTCAAAATCGTGGTATGAAATAATCTCTTTATTAATAAGTGTCTGAGCAAGTAACAAATAGCTGGGAAAATCTTCACCTAATAATGCTTTTTGTTCTGCTATAGATAAATAACCTATCTTATCAGCTTCTTCTTCAAAAGAAGAATTATTTTGGCTGGCTGCAGATAATATAGTTGACACTTCGTTTGATGTGAGCTTTTCATGAAAAATGGAAAGAAGCGGAAGAGTAACATCTACCGAAGGCTCTCCGTTAACATAAGCAGCATCAAATAAATCACTAACTGAAATATAGTTGTTCTCTAAGAGAAAATTTCCCCAAAGATGAGTATTCATCAATTATTTCCTCCGCTGAGTTCATAAATTACTTTTTTGATTAGTTCGGACTTGAAGGGCTTTTGGATAAAGTCCTTAGCGCCTGATTGTATCGCGTTCTTGAGTAGAGACTGTGTTCCTACGGAAGAAACAATAATAATATGCGCATTGCTGTCATGTTTGCATATTTGCTGTGTAGCCTCTATGCCATCGCAAAGCGGCATAACTATATCGAGAAATACGATATCAGGATTTTCTTTTTTATAGATATCAATCGCTTCCTGTCCATTGGTGGCTTCAAAAATTTCATTGCAGCCAGCTTCCTGTAATATATCACGCAATGATTTGCGCATTAGAGCAGAATCATCGCCTATGAGAACCTTTATGGAATTTCCCATGTCAGTTGCCTCCATATTGTAAAGTATACTTTAATACATAATGACTATATCGAATTATGACGTATTTTTCAAGGTATAGTTAATAAAAAAATGAATTTAATGCAAGAAGAATGAACACTTTGTGATATTATTTAATAAGATTATTAATAGTAATTATTCGGGAGGAAGATATGGATAAGATTTTAGTTGTAGATGACGAAGAAAAAATTAGGGCAATTATAAAAAAATATGCTGAATTTGAGGGATATGAGATTAAGGAAGCAAAGGATGGCATGGAAGCAATCCGAATATGTAAAGAAAATGACTTTGATTTGATTATTTTAGATATAATGATGCCGGAACTCGATGGCTTTTCAACATGCAGAGAAATTAAAAAGTTTAAAGACATACCTGTTATAATGCTTTCGGCAAGAGGAGAGGAATATGATAGGATTCACGGTTTTGAGCTGGGGATTGATGATTATGTTGTAAAACCTTTTTCTCCTAAAGAGCTTATGATGCGCTGTAAGGTTGTAATAAGCAGAAGAAGCAGTCAAGGAAAAGAAAACGACAGGGATGTATTTGAAGCCGAAGGACTTGTAGTAGATTTTACGGGACGAATGGTATCTGTTGATGGCAAGAGAATTGATATGTCACCTAAGGAATATGAATTACTTTTCTATTTGGTAAAGAACAGAAATATAGCAATGGAAAGAGAAAAAATCATAACCAATGTATGGGGATATGATTATTATGGAGATGACAGAACCCTTGATACGCATATTAAATTACTCAGAAGTTCGCTTGGACCATATCGCAAATTTTTGGTGACACTAAGAGGGGTAGGATATAGATTTGAAGCGTGAAAAAATTAGCATTAAATGGAAAATTTTTACATATTTTTTAATACTTGCAGGAATTCTTTTAATACTTTTATGGGTTTTTCAGATAGTATATCTTGATGCATTTTACAGGCAAATAAAAGCAAATGAGGCAAAAGAGGCTTCAAGTAAGGTTGTAACTTTGTTAAACGAATCCGAGTCTGATGAGGAAGCCGAAGATCAAATAGATCTGATTGCATCACAAAGTAATCTTACCATTATGGTTTGCGATTTAAATGGAAATTCATTATATACTAAAGATTATCTGATGAATTCAAATCTTAAAAATATTCCGAAAAATACATTTGATGAATTTGTCTATCAAGCACAGCAGGCAGGCGGAAGTACCAGTATTGTATTAGATAATGGCGATTTTATGATAAAAAAAGATGATCAAAATGCCATTCCGCAAACCGAAGGCGGGCAGATAAGTTCTGATATGCAAGACGATGCTATGCTTGATGATCGCGCAAAGATACAGCTTAAAACTCAGAGCATTATCTATATAAGCTTAGTTGAGGCAAATGGACAAAATGTTGTTGTTCTTTTGCACAGTCAGCTATCTCCTGTAGATGCAACGGTTAATACGCTAAGAGTACAGCTTTTATATGTTACTGTTATTATGATTGGTCTTGCGCTTTTGATTGCATTATTATTATCGAAATCTGTTTCGAAGTCTATTATTAAGATTAATGAGTCGGCAAAGGACTTGGCGAAAGGCAATTTTGATGTCAAATTTGAAGGTAAAGACTATCGGGAGATAGCGCAGCTTTCGGATACACTTAACTATACTGCAAGAGAACTTGGCAAATCGGAAAATTTCAGGCGTGAATTGATAGCAAATGTTTCACATGATCTTAGAACTCCGCTTACCATGATTAAGGGATATTCTGAAGTGATGAGAGATTTGCCCGGGGAAAATACACCTGAAAATGTCCAAGTTATTATTGATGAGACGCAAAGGCTTACAAATCTTGTTAATGACATGCTTGACATATCAAAACTTCAAGCGGGAGTTCTTGAGATGAATGCCTTAGAGTTTAATCTTACAAACAAAATAAACTCTGTTTTTGAAAGGTATAATAAACTTAAAGAAAATGAAGGATATCAAATTGAATTTATATCAGACAGACAGGTTTATGTAATTGCTGACGAATATAAAATTTATCAGGTAATCTATAATTTGGTTAATAATGCCATAAATTACACAGGAGAGGATAAAAAAGTTATTGTCAGACAAGTTGTTATGGGAGAAAATGTCAGAATTGAAGTGCGTGACAGTGGAGAAGGAATACCTAAAGAAGCGCTTCCGTATGTATGGGATCGTTATTACAAAGTAGATAAGACGCATAAGCGTGCAGTGATGGGCACTGGATTGGGATTGTCTATTGTTAAGAATATTCTTAATCTTCATAATGCATCATATGGTGTGGATAGTCGTTTAAATGAAGGAAGTACATTTTGGTTTGAACTTAAAATCAGCAAAGCAGAACCAATCTTAGGAGATGTGAAGTGATTCAAAAAATAAATTATATTGACGCATATGAATATATTAGCACTCTTAAAGATCTAGTAAAAAAAGGTAAAAGTGTAAATTTTACTATATCCGGAAATTCTATGAGTCCGTTTTTGATTCACGAAAGAGATTCTGTTGTATTATCACCTATAGAACAAGAACTTAAAGAAGGCGACATTGTATTTTATGAAAGGAATAATAACGCTTTTGTATTGCACAGGATTGTAAAAATACAAGACGATGGTTATTATATGTTAGGTGATGCTCAAAAATACAAATATATAGAAGGGCCAATATTTCCCAATCAGATATTTGCTGTTGTTACAAAGGCATATAGGGGTGGAATTACTCTTAAACCGGGTGATAAATGGTGGGATTTTTTCGCAACAACTTGGGCGAAACATATTAGATTGAGATGGTTTTACAGAGGCATATATATACTTACGCACTCGGGACTTTTTTGACAAAATCAGTTTAATTATATCGGCTGAAACGACGAATCTGGATTTTTTTAGGAAAATATATTAAAATTAAATACATATTTGTATATGACATATCAAAGACATCAGGCAAGGAGCAACATATGGATAAGCAGGAAATGTATTCGCATATTGATCATACGGCACTTAAAGCTTATGCGACGATAGATGATATCGATAAATTGTGTCAGGAAGCAATTTCTCATAAAATGGCAAGTGTTTGTATTCCAAGTTCTTATATTTCACATGTCTTCTCTAAATATCAGGGAAAACTTAGAATATGTACAGTGATAGGATTTCCGCTAGGCAATGCTTCGACTGTGGCTAAGATTGAAGAAGCAAGAACAGCTATCTTAGACGGTGCCGATGAAATTGATGTTGTGATTAACATTGGTAGAGTAAAAAGCGGTGATTATAACTATATACACGAAGAGTTGTCACAATTAAGGGGTATTTCCAAAAATAAAATCCTAAAAGTAATCGTTGAGACCTGTTATCTTACAGAAGAAGAACTTATTAGATTATGTGAAATTGTAACAGAGATTAAAGCTGATTACATCAAAACTTCCACGGGATTTGGAAGCGGTGGAGCAAGACTTGATGATGTAAGGATTATGAGAAAACATATAGGCCATTCGGTAAAAATAAAGGCATCCGGCGGAATTAGAACAAAAGAAGAGCTTGAGTCTTATATTAGTGAGGGTTGCGACAGAATTGGGACAAGTTCAGCAATATCAATGTTGGAGGACTAAAAATGGATTTTGACAGAGAAGAACTTGTTAAAATGGCACAAGAGGCTAAGGAAAAGTCATACAGCCCATATTCGGGATTTAGAGTTGGAGCAGCGCTTGTTTGCGAGGATGGTAGTATATATACAGGCTGTAATATAGAAAATGCAGCATATTCTCCGTGCGTTTGCGCAGAAAGAGTTGCAGTATTTAAGGCAGTAAGCGTTGGCAATAAGAAGATTAAGGCAATAGCAATAGCATCCGATAAAGACGGTTACATTTCTCCGTGCGGAGTATGCAGACAGGTTTTGTCCGAGTTTGCAGACTCGCAGAACTTTACAGTGCTAATGTCCAGGTCAGATACTGATTATATTGAAAAAAAGCTTTTTGAGCTTTTACCATATACATTTTCAAAAGATGATATTAAATAAATGAAATTGGAGGAGAAAAAATGGCTACAGTAGCAAATTACAAAAGAAGTGATATTGGACCGGGTAAAATTGGTTTTACCAAAACGCGTACAATTATCGAAACTGCATTTTATGGCAATAACGTTGTTAAGGTTAATACTTTAAAGCAGGCGTATGAACTTGCAAAGAATTCACCTGGGACAATTGTTACGGATCTGCCTGTATATAGAGGTGAAGAGTTTGGCCTGGAAAAAGATGCAAAGGTACTTATGTTTAACGATGGATCGATAGTAGGACGTTATGCACCGGCGAGAAGAATAGTTGGACAGCCGGGAGTCGATCAGACTAAACTTGATAAGCTTGTTATGGATGCAGTATATGATACCAGATGGCGTAGGCTTTATCATGCGGAAGTGTTTATCGGACTGGATCCTGAATTTATGGTAAAGGCACATCTTCTTATACCGGAAGGTGAAGAAAATCTGCTTTATTCCTGGATGCTCAACTTCCAGTATATGTCAGATAATTATGTAAAAATGTACAAAGAGTCTAAAGTATATGGTAATGAGCCTGATATATATATATTCTCAGATCCGCAGTGGAAGGGAACAGATCAGACAGATATTTCGGATCCTAACTGCCTTTGCTATTTTGATACAGAACATAACTGCGCAGCTATACTTGGTATGAGATACTTTGGGGAGCACAAGAAGGGAACGCTTACTATTGCATGGGCTATTGCCAACCGTAATGGTTATGCATCATGCCATGGCGGACAGAAAGAATACACTCTTGATGATGGTTCTAAGTATGTTGCTGCTGTATTTGGCCTTTCAGGATCAGGTAAGTCAACAATTACTCATGCTAAGCATGATGGTAAATACAAATCAATAAAAGTGCTTCATGATGATGCATTTGTTATCAATTCGGATACATGCTCTTCAGTTGCGCTTGAGCCTACATATTTCGATAAGACCGCTGATTATCCTTGCGATTGTGAAGATAATAAATATCTTCTTACAGTTCAAAATTGTGGTGCTACATTAGATGAAGACGGCAAACTTGTACTTGTAACAGAGGATGTCAGAAATGGTAACGGACGTGCTATTAAGTCAAAATTATGGTCACCTAATCGTGTTGATAAGTTAGAGGCTCCTGTTAATGCAATATTTTGGATTATGAAAGATCCGACAATCCCGCCGGTAGTAAAGCTTAAGGGTTCATCTTTGGCATCTGTTATGGGTGCAACGCTTGCAACTAAGAGATCTACAGCAGAAAGACTTAAAGAGGGAGTAGACCCCAATGCGCTTGTTGTAGAGCCGTATGCTAATCCGTTTAGAACATACCCGCTTGTTAATGATTATTCTAAGTTTAAAAAGCTTGTTGAAGAGAAAAACGTAGATTGCTATATCATTAATACAGGCGACTTTATGGGCAAAAAAGTCGGAAAAGAAGATACACTTGGTGTATTAGAGGCAATTGTTGAAAACAAGGCTGACTTTAAGCAGTGGGGACCGTTTAGCGATATTGAAATCTTTGAATGGGAAGGTTTTGTTCCTGATCTTAATGATAAAGAGTATGTTAAGCAGCTTAAGGCAAGAATGCAGGAGCGTCTTGACTATGTTAACTCCTTAAAGACTGATAAAGAAGGATATAATGATCTTCCTGAGGATGCAGCTAAAGCTATATCACAAGTTGTAGAACAAGCCAATACATTATAAGTATGATTAGTTGAAAAATCCGGAGATTTTGATATAATATTCTCAGGATATAAGTGCTCCTGGGATGTTCGAAGATCCGGCTATTTTGAACCTACATCTTTTTTAATGGATGATTTATATCTCTGATAGAATGCCATGCCTTATGTATATCGTCAGAGGAAGGCAGGATATCAGATGCGATTTTCCACCTGGCTGCGAGCTAGGAGTCAAAGTGTCGGAAACGGCATTTTGGGAGTCTTAAGAGCACATTATTCAGAGGCTGGAAGTTTTTCCAGCCTCTGGTTGTATGTTAATAAGGGTTTATATTATGAAAAACAGACGAGTTTCAAAAGAAATTGAAAAAACAGTCAGAAATTTTTTATACAAATCCTATAACGAGGATGACATAAGTGCTTACGCAGCGCAAATTGCCTATTTTATGATTATGTCTGCGATTCCATTTATTATACTTTTGGCGTCGCTTCTTAAATACACATTTATAACTGAAGATGATATATTATATTTTATTGAGGAGTTTGCTCCCGATTATATTTCTTCTTTTCTTGTAAATGCAATTGATAAGGTCTATAATCAATCTGTTGGCGTGATATCAATTACAGGTTTTATAGCTGTTTGGGCATCAGCAAAGGGAATTCACTGTATGGTGAATGCTTTAAATAAAATTAATAATCTAAGAGAAACACGTAACTGGTTTTTGATTAGATTTAGAGCAATGGCGTTTACTTTATTATTTTTAGTGGTTATTGTTGCTCTTATGATTTTCATGGTTTTTGGAAGCTCTGTATCGCTGATAGCACAGAGCCATTTTGCACCGATTTATCTTAAGATTTTTAATTTTATTATGGATCACAAATTTGTTACAATGTTTGTGCTTTTAGTTGTATTCTTTGTATTTGTATTTAGATTTCTGCCCAACAGGCCGCAAAACGCTACTATTTTTTACCAATTACCCGGTGCGTTTGGAGCCGCGATTGCATGGTATGTTTTTACGATTTTTCTTACAATCGCTGTTAGATATATGAATGCTTTTTCATGGTATGGAAATATGGCCTCATTATTGATTATTATGACTTGGCTTTATATTTGTCTTACGATTATGCTGATTTGTGCGGAAGTTAACGTAATATTTGAGGTTGAATTTAGAGTTCTTTTTACTAAACTTAAAGAGCAGAATAGATTTAAAATAAAAAACAATGTATTTACCAAGAAGAAGGCATCTTCAAACAAATTGCGTATGAAGAGGAATTACAAAAATGTCAAAGCGCAATATCAGGAACAATCCGAAGAAAAAAACAGAGCTATTGAAGTGTCAAGAATGCATAGTGAACAGGAAGTAAAGCGATTTTCTTCGGGATTTAGAATTATAAGAGATGAAGATGCTCACTATATCAAAGATGATAGTGACGATTCGGTTCTAGACATTGAAGAAGATATTTTTAAAGAAGAAAGTAAATAATTAAAAAGATAATATAAAAGGAGTTTTTTATCAGATGAAAGAAAAACTTGAACAGCTAAGATTAGAGGCTATAAATAAGATTTCAAAGACGCATGATTTATCCGGTCTTAATGACATAAGAGTTAGTATGCTCGGAAAGAAAGGACAGATCACATCCCTTATGAAAGGAATGAAGGATTTGTCTGCTGAAGAAAAGCCAATCTTTGGTCAGATGGTTAATACTGCCAGAGAGGAGATTGAAAAACAGCTTAATCAAGCAAAGGAAAAACTTGAGAAGGCTGCGCTTGAAGCTAGACTTAAAAGTGAAGTGATTGATGTTACTCTTCCTGCAAAAAAAAATAATGTCGGACATAAACATCCTAATACTATAGCTTTAGAAGAAGTTGAGAGAGTATTTACAGGAATGGGATACGAAGTGGTAGAAGGGCCCGAAATTGAATATGATTATTACAATTTTGAAGCGCTAAACATACCGGCTAATCATCCTGCAAAAGACGAGCAGGACACTTTTTATATTAATAACGATATAGTGCTGAGAACACAAACATCACCAATTCAGGTTCGTATGATGGAACAGGGAAATCTTCCGATTAGGATGATTGCACCCGGAAGGGTATTCAGATCGGATGAGGTAGATGCGACACATTCACCTTCATTTCATCAGGTAGAGGGGCTTGTAATTGATAAAAACGTTACTTTTGCAGATCTTAAGGGAACTTTGCAGCAATTTGCCAGAGAAATGTTTGGAGAAGATACAAAAGTTAAGTTCCGTCCGCATCATTTTCCGTTTACGGAGCCTAGCGCAGAGGTGGATATTACATGCTTTAAGTGCGGCGGCAAGGGATGCCGTTTCTGTAAGCAAGAGGGCTGGATTGAAATATTAGGATGTGGCATGGTTCATCCGCATGTGCTCGAAATGAGCAATATTGATCCTAATGAATATAGCGGATTTGCTTTCGGATTAGGACTCGAAAGAATAGCGCTTCTCAAATATGAAATTGATGATATGCGCCTTCTTTATGAAAATGATATTAGATTTTTAAATCAATTTTGATAGGAGATAATGTTTTTATGAAGACATCACTTAAATGGCTTAAATCACTTGTTCCGGAGATTACGGATGAACCTCAAGAGTTTGCAGACAAAATGACACTTTCCGGATCAAAGGTTGAGACTGTAGAGATTTTAGATAAAGATTTAGATAAGATTGTTGTTGGCAAAATTGAAAAGATATTGCCGCATCCGGATGCCGATAAACTGATTATTTGTAAGGTAAATATTGGAGAAGAAGAGCCGATTACAATAGTTACAGGTGCGCCTAATGTTAGCGAAGGTGATTTGGTTCCCACGGTTTTAGTGGGTGGAAAGGTTTCCGGAGATCATTTTGGCGAAGTCAAGGATGGCGGAATCAAGATAAAAAAGGGAAAACTTAGAGGTGTGGAATCTTTTGGTATGATGTGCTCAATAGAAGAGCTGGGTTCTTCAAGAGATTACTATCCTGAGGCTCCTGAGGATGGAGTTTATATTTTTAATAAAGATGTAAAACCCGGAGATGATGCAATTGAAGCACTTGGTCTTGATGATGCAGTTGTTGAATATGAAATTACATCTAATAGAGTAGATTGTTTTAGTGTATTAGGTCTTGCCCGCGAAGCAAGTGCAACTTACGGGCATAAATTTGAAATGCCTGCTATAAAAGAGTGTGGTAATGATGAAAAAGCTTCAGACTATATCAAAGTGACTATAAAAGATAGTGATCTTTGCAGTCGTTATGTAGCAAGGGTTGTAAAGAATATTAAGATTGGCCCATCTCCCTGGTGGATGCAGAGGCGTTTGGCAGCGCATGGTATACGTCCAATTAACAATTTGGTTGATATAACTAATTATGTTATGGAAGAATATGGACAGCCTATGCATGCATATGATTTAGATAGTATTGCAAAAAATGAAATCATTGTAAGACGTGCAAATGATGGTGAGACATTTACAACTCTTGATGGGCAAGTACGGCAAGTGGATAACGATGTTCTTATGATCTGTGATGGTGAAAAGCCTGTTGGCCTTGCAGGTATTATGGGCGGAGAGAACTCTATGATAACAGATAATGTTAGCACCGTTTTGTTTGAAGCTGCATGTTTTGACGGTACCAATATCAGATTGTCCTCTAAGAAAGTAGGTCTTAGAACAGACGCATCCAGTAAGTTTGAAAAAGGGTTAGATCCGAACAATGCATACCTGGCTATTAACAGAGCTTGTGAGCTTATAGAAATGTTATCAGCAGGGGAAGTAGTCGGTGGATGCGTTGATGTTTACCCGAATAAGCATGAAGGCAATACTGTGCCATTTGAAACTGATAAAATAAATAAGTTATTAGGCACAGATATAGCCAAAGAAGATATGCTTAAGATTTTTGACAGACTTTCACTTGATTATGATAAAGAATCTAATGAAATTATTATTCCGACATTTAGACAAGATCTTAAATGTATGGCGGATCTTGCAGAAGAAGTAGCTCGTTTTTATGGATATGATAAAATACCGACAACCTTACCGTCAGGTGAAGCAACACTTGGCAGATTGTCATACAAACTCAGAATTGAAAAGATTGCCAGAAATGTAGCTGAGTTTTGCGGTTATTCACAGGGAATGTCATATTCTTTTGAAAGCCCTAAGGTATTTGATAAATTATTAATTCCAGAAGATGATGAGATAAGACGAGCAATTACAATATCAAATCCACTGGGTGAAGATTTTTCTATAATGAGAACTATATCACTTAATGGTATATTATCATCGCTTTCATTGAACTATAATCATCGTAATAAAGCAGTTAAGCTTTATGAGCTTGGTAATATCTATATTCCTGAAGAATTGCCATTGACTAAGCTGCCACAAGAGAAGATGATGCTTACGCTTGGTATGTATGGTGATGGTGATTTTTACAACATGAAAGGTGTTGTAGAAGAGCTTTTAGAACAGTTTGGAATGAAAGATTTAATAGAACTTGATGCAAATTGCAACAGACCATATCTGCACCCCGGTAGAAAAGCGGATATTATATATCATAAACAAAATATAGGATATATTGGTGAAATACATCCGCAGGTTGCCTCAAATTATGATATTAAAGCAAGAGTGTACGTTGCTGTAATCGATATGCAAGCTATTTGCGATATGGCAACTTTTGACAGGAAATATGTTGGAATAGCTAAGTTCCCTGCAGTTACAAGAGACATTAGCCTAGTTGTGCCAAAGAATATTATGGCAGGACAGATTGAAGCCGTAATAAGACAAATAGGATCAAAGATGCTTGAAAGTTACAGACTCTTTGATATATATGAAGGTGATCAGCTTGAGGAAGGTTACAAGTCATATGCATATACCATTACATTCAGAGCACAAGATAGAACATTAGAGGATGGCGATGTTACCCCCGTAATGGATAAAATTCTTAATAAACTTAAAGATTATAATATTAATATTAGACAGTAGTAGTTTAAGAGGTGAGATTATGCTTGCCGCTTAGATACAGTTTAAGGATTGCATAAAAAAACTCCGCATCATGCGGAGTTTTTTTACAGGTGCACATAAAAGCCGTAAACAGCGGAAGATTTTCTGCTTTTGCCTGATACAGTTGCTTTTGTAATAATATAAAAATGATAGTAGTAGGAACTGGCGTCAATTGTTTTACCTTTATACTTTGTAAAAGTATATTTGTTTGTGCTGGAGGTGCCAAGCTTTGTGTAAGTAAGGCCAGAAGCCTGTGTACTGGCGTTTCTGGCCACATATATTACGTATTTGTCAGCATCATTTATATTTTTCCATCGCAGTATAATTTTCTCTTTTGATATGTCAGTTCGAGATGAGGTATTGGCTGTGGTTATTGTCGGTTGAGGAACGGCATAAATTGTTTTCTTCGAACCATATAAAACTTTCGAACCAATTTTAATATAAGGCCTTATAATTACTTTATAGCAATTTTTTATCTTAGTTGCAGAAAGTGTTTTTTCGAGAGATGTTGTTGTTTTGTATGTCTTTAAACGCTTTCCTTGCGTTGAATAAAGATACAACTTATAACCGCTGGTAGTGTAAAGCTCTGCATCTTTCGCAGCATACCATTTGATATAAAGTTTATTCCCCGATCCAAACTTTGTTGAAACATTTTTTACTGCTTTGGGAAGTGTGCGAGCGCTTGTAATAGTTGCATAGTTATCAGAATCTAAAGTTCCTGCAGGATATATTGTAATATTTGCATAGGTACCGTTACTCAGATTTGAAAATGTATATGTGTATCCTGATATATTTAGAAAGCTCTCTTCGCTTTTTTTCTTTCCGTTTTTATAGAATGTTGCATATATATCATATGTATAATTATCAGCTGAATCAGCCCAGGTTAAAGTGATTGATGTAGGAGTAGCTGCGCTTTCTTCAAATGCTGTAATAGTACCATGAAGGCTTACCTTTCCGGATGAAAGTTTGTTGGATACATAAAGTTCCTTTGAAGTATCATCATTGGCATAAGAAATATTGGCAGGGATAATAAATGCCACTGATATAATTACTGCCAGGATGATATGCAAATATTTCTTAAGTGTTTGCATTATTTTTACCTCCAAATTTTATTAATAATAATTTAAATCGAAAGCTACAGTAATTAATATAACACATTTGAAATTATCAGGCAAAAACATAAAACAAAAGGGATTCCTTAATATAAACCAAAGGGATTCCTTAAAGTAATATCTAGAGTGGCAATTTTAAGGTTACATTTATATAACAAGTCTGTTAAAATAATTATCGATTATATAATTATTGGAGGAAATTCATTATGGATGAGCGTAGAAGGTCAAAAAGACTGCCTTTAAATGTTAACTTGGAAATTGAAAGGTTGACGCAGTCGCAAGGTATAACAACGGTAAAGTATGTAGAGGTTATGATAAGCGATTTATCTAAAACCGGAATTGGGTTTACAACATCAGTACCACTTGAGATTGGCTCGTTTTATAATGCAAGAGTCAGCATATGGACTAAAGAGACAATTGATGCTGTTATTGAAATTGTGCGTTCTGTTAAAAGAGGGGATATGTATGAATATGGCGGAGTATTTGTTGGTATGCCGGAAGCAGACGCAGTAAAAATAGAAATATATCAGTTGTTCGAAGAATACGGACAATAAATGAAAAAAATCATCTGCCTTACATCAAGGCAGATGGTTTTTATTTTATAACTGATTTTAAATCATCAAAAAATCCCGGATAGGATACAAATATGCAATTCTCATCATCAAGATTTGGCTCTAATCCGGCAGCCAGATAACAAATAGTCATTGACATGGCAATTCTATGATCGCCTTGACACATAATTATAGGAGCTTTTTTTAGATTTTTTGCAGATCCGTTTATTATCATTCCATCTTCAGTGGCAGTAATGTCAACTCCCATATTTTTTAGATTATGAGTCATAAGCGTTATCCTATCTGACTCTTTAACCTTAAGCTCTGCAGCATCTTTAATAATTGTTGTGCCTTCAGCAAATGCAGCCATTACAGCAATTATAGGAATCTCATCTATAAGTCTTGGTATAATTTCGCCGGAAATATTTGTAGCATGTAATTTAGAACTGCGAACCAGAATATCACAAACTTCTTCGCCTGAAAAATTAGTCTTGTTAATATATTCAATATTGGCCCCCATATTAGATGCAACCTCTAATATACCGTCGCGAGTGGGATTGGTTCCAACAGATTTGATTAACAGCTCACTGCCAGGTATTAGAAGCGCAGCAGCAATAAAATATGCAGCTGATGAAATATCTGATGGAATGTTTATTGTACGGGCGGTAAGATTGCAAGAGGGTCTGATTGTGGTCTTGTTTGATTCTGTAGTGATGTCAGCGCCAAAGTACTTAAGCATAATCTCGGTATGATTTCTTGATAATGTAGGCTCTATAACGCTAGTAGGGCTATCGGCATACAAACCTGCAAAAAGCAGACAGGATTTGACCTGAGCTGATGAAATGGGACTGTTATAAGTAATGCCTTGTAATGAGCCACCGTTTATGACTAGAGGTGCGCAGTCGTTATTATTCTTACTGAAAATATCACAACCCATAAGTCTTAAAGGGGATATAACCCTTTTCATTGGCCTTTTTTGTATAGATAAATCACCGGTAATCTCACTTTGAAAAGATTGTCCGGCAAGAATTCCGCTTAGAAGCCTGATAGTGGTGCCGCTATTACCAACATCAAGAATATCTTGAGAGGGTTTTAGGGAATTAAGTCCATTTCCATTGATTACAATTTCATCGGGCGACTCGACGATATTTACTCCCATTTTCCTAAAACATGATATAGTAGACAAACAGTCGGCGCCCTTAAGGAAGCCGTGTATACAAGTTTGTCCTTTTGAGAGGGCGCCAAGCATTATTGATCTGTGTGAAATAGATTTATCTCCGGGGACTTTAATTTGTCCCTTTATTTTAATATTAGTCATAAATAAAATACCTTATCTGTCATGAATGATATAGTTATGTTTCTGCAGTAGTAAATATGCCAATTTGTATGTTGCATCATCATAAAACTGCAGACGTAATGCTCCATCTTCAAACTCACGGTTATGCACGATGCCGATATTTTTTATATTTACCTGGTGAGCGGAAAGAAGTGTTGTAATTGTTGATATTTTGCCGGGCTCATCCTTAAGGTCACAGAATATTTCATTGGCACTTTCAATAGAGCCTTTATCATTTATCATTAATGAATCTCTATAGTCTTTTGCATTTGAAAAGAAATTATACAGAGCATCTGCATTGCCGGATTTAATATATCCTTCTGTTGCATCAAGAATATTGCGGAAAAATTCAATTACTGTACAGATTGAGTCAGCATTTGTTTGACAAATTTGCTGCCACATTTTTGGCGAAGATGATGCAATACGCGTGATGTCTCTAAAGCCACCGGCTGCAATAGTTTTTAATACCTCATCTTCTGTATCGAGTTCTTTAACAAGGTTGACAAGACAAGCGGCTAATACATGCGGAAAGTGAGAAACCGCAGCAGTAGCGCTGTCATGAAATTCTGCTGAAAAATTGATAGGTATTGCCTTAATAGCTTTAAGAAAATTGGAAAAGCTTGAAACAAGGCTTTGAGGTGTGTTATTCGTTGGAGTTAATATATAATATGCATTTTCTAACAGATAATCAGTAGAATTTTCAAATCCGGATTTCTCAGAACCGGCCATAGGATGTCCGCCTATAAAGTTTTGAGAAAGACCTAAATCTTCAATTATCATCATAACGGGCGCTTTAACGGAGCTTACATCCGTGATGACAGTAAGCGGATTAATATATGGCTTAAGATCGTGTAAAATTTGTGTGTTTTCTTTGACTTCGGCACACAAAAAAATACAGTCACAAGGCTCTAGAATTGATACGGAAGCATCTGAAAATCCGTCAATAATCTGTGAGGATGCAGCAGATTTTAATAAATCACTGTTCGTATCATATGCATAAACCTTAGTATCCGGCAGATGCTTTTTGATAGTTTTAGCTAAAGAGCCGCCTATAAGTCCTAAACCAATTATACCTACTGTATTGTATGCCATATTATTTCCTCCGTTTTGTCAAATTACTGATTTGATTTTATATAACTTAGGATATTATGTCAATTATCTTAAGCCCTTTCTGAGACAGAACACGAAGTGTTTCTGTGTTCATGAGGAAGTAGCGAAGCGGATTCCTACTGTTTGCTTTAAATTGTAATAACAGCTGTCTTGTCAGCTGGCTATACATATGATATATTAGATAAAATTTACTTTAGTATTGAAAGGATATGTTTATGAAAGAAATTGTTGAAAAGATTAATAAACTTAAAAAAGAAAAGAACGCCGTAATACTCGCACATTACTATGTTGATGGGGAAATTCAGGCAATCGCGGACTTTGTAGGCGATTCATATAAACTTGCACAGACTGCAGCTGAGACAGATGCGGATGTCATTGTATTTGCAGGAGTTAAGTTTATGGGAGAGAGTGCAAAGATTTTAAGCCCCTCTAAAAAGGTTATCATGCCTGATTTAGAGGCGGATTGTCCTATGGCTCACATGGTTACAAGTAAAGATATAGAGAGAGTAAGAGAAAAATATGATGATTTAGCTGTTGTCTGTTATATTAATTCGACAGCTGATATCAAAACATATGCTGATGTTTGTGTTACAAGTTCAAATGCCCTTCGTATTGTAGAAAATCTACCGAATAAGAATATTTTCTTTATTCCTGATAATAATTTGGGTAATTATATTAAGAAAAAAGTTAAAGATAAGAATTTTATTGTTCATGACGGATATTGCCATGTTCATCATCATATTATGGAGGATATGGTTATTAAAGCAAAAGAAGAGCATCCTGATGCCTTATTTATTGCTCATCCCGAATGCAGAGAACCAATTTTGAAAATGGCTGATTATATTGGAAGTACTTCCGGAATCATTAATTTTGCCACAAACAGTGATGCAAAAGAATTTATTGTTGGTACTGAGATTGGAGTATTTTATCAATTACAGGAAAAAAATCCTGACAAGAAATTTTACACATTTGATACAAAGCCTGTTTGTACCAATATGAAAAAAAATAGTCTCGAAAAGCTTTATGAAGCACTTAAAGACGAAACTAATATTATAGAAGTATCTGAAAAAGTGCGTATAGGTGCGACAAAGTCGTTAGAAGAGATGCTTAGACTAGCTAAATAACATCATGGAGTGCTGTATAATATGAAAGCTGATATTGTTGTAGTGGGCAGTGGTTGTGCAGGTTTGTTTTGTACACTTAACTTGCCGAAAGATAAAAAAATTATAGTTATATCAAAGTCAGATGTAAGAAGTAACGATTCGTTCCTTGCACAAGGCGGAATCAGTATGCTTAAAGATAAAGAAGATTATGACAGTTATTTTGAAGATACAATGAAAGCCGGTCATTATGAAAATGACAAAAACTCTGTAAAAATTATGATTCAGTCTTCTCAGGAAATAATAAAAGATTTGATTTCGTATGGAGTAGAATTTCAAAAAGATGAAAATGGAGTTTTAGCCTTTACAAGGGAAGGGGCACATTCTAAAAAACGTATACTTTTTCATGAGGATATAACCGGTAAAGAGATAACCAGCACCCTCCTTAAGAGGGTAGAAGAACTTGATAATGTTGAATTTAGAGAATATTGTACTATGGTTGATATTATCGAGTTTGCAGGTGTGTGCTATGGAGTTGTTGTAAGAGAAAAGGATGGTACTATTCATGAAATCCTGTCTAATTACACTGTTTTTGCATGTGGAGGAATAGGCGGACTTTATCGTCATTCTACAAATTATAAGCATCTTACGGGAGATGCTATAGCTATAGCATTACGCCATGGGGTGGTACTAAAAAATATTGATTACGTCCAGATTCATCCTACCACCTTTTATAGTGAAGATTCCAATGAACGAAGTTTTTTAATATCTGAATCCGTAAGAGGAGAAGGTGCTGTTCTCTTAAATAAGAATATGCAGCGGTTTGTTGATGAATTGCTTCCCAGAGACGAGGTTACAAAAGCTATTCTTGAGCAAATGAAAAAAGACGATATGTCATATGTGTATTTATCAATGGTAAATATCCCTAAAAAAGAACTGGAAGAGCATTTTCCAAATATTGTGGCTTTTTGTAAAGAAAAGGGATACGACGTAACTAAAGAACCGATACCGGTAGTGCCGGCTCAACATTATTTTATGGGCGGTGTTAAGGTTGACTATTATTCAAAAACATCGATGGATCAATTATATGCTGTTGGTGAAACTGCATGTAACGGAGTTCACGGTGCAAACAGATTAGCAAGTAATTCTCTTTTAGAAAGTCTTGTATTTTCAAAAAGAGCTGCTATTCAAATAGGTGAAGAGTTTGATAAATCCAAGTCACTTGATAAAGTACCGGACTATATTGATTTTGATTATTACAAAAATGAAAAAAAACTTGGAGATAATTATATTAGAATGATTGACGGTGCTATGGACCGAACACAAGAGACAAGAAAGAGGAGGAAGACAAATGCTTGATGAAGTTACTATGAAGCTTAACATAGATCCGTATATATTAAGTGCGCTGCGAGAAGATATAACTGATGAGGATGCTACTACTAATTCTATTATAAAAAATAAATGTAAGGGTGAAGTAGAGCTTATTTGTAAGCAGGATGGAGTTATTTGCGGACTGGATGTTTTTAAAAGAACATTTACACTTCTTGAAGAGGGTACTACATTTGACGTAAAAGTAAATGAAGGCGATTGGGTTAAAGACAAGCAGATTATTATGGTTATACGTGCAGATATTAAAACGCTGCTTTGTGCAGAAAGAACAGCACTTAATTATTTGCAGAGAATGAGCGGGATAGCGACATATACAAAAAGAGTTGTTTCGTTGCTTGAAGGAAGCAATATAAAATTACTTGATACAAGAAAAACCTCTCCGAATAACAGAATATTCGAAAAATATGCTGTTAAAGTAGGAGGAGGTATTAATCATAGGTTTAATCTCTCGGACGGAATACTTCTTAAAGATAATCATATCAGTGCTGCGGGCGGAGTAAAAAAAGCTGTAGAAGCTGCAAGAGAATATGCGCCTTTTGTCAGAAAAATTGAAGTAGAGTGTGAAAATATAGATATGGTTAAAGAAGCGATAGAGGCTAAGGCAGATATTATTATGCTTGATAATATGACAGATCAGCAAATACGACAATCTGCTCAATTAATTGATGGCAGAGCTCAGATTGAATGTTCGGGAAATGTTACGGCAGAAAATATTGAACGCTTTAAAAATCTAAATATTGATTTTATATCAAGTGGAGCGTTAACGCATTCTGCGCCTATAATGGATTTATCATTGAAAAATCTTAGGAGAATTAAATGAGCGGTGAGGACAGAAGAAAAAAAATAATTGATATTTTGTCTTGCGCTAGTGATGCGACTTCGGGGGGAGAACTATCAAAAAGACTTGGAGTTTCCCGTCAGGTTATTGTCCAGGATATTTCTCTCCTTAGAGCTGCTAATTATCAAATTACGGCTACAACCCGTGGATATATTATGCCTCGAATTCCTGCGGAGAACAGATTTGAAAGAATATTCAAGG
Source organism: uncultured Eubacterium sp. (assembly GCA_905236225.1). Lineage (GTDB taxonomy): Bacteria > Bacillota > Clostridia > Lachnospirales > Lachnospiraceae > Eubacterium_C. The sequence continues at coordinate 2,683 of CAJOPM010000049.1, read as the reverse complement.
TAAACCATAGTGAAGATGAGATAACAGAAGAGATGAATCTTATTGTAGATTATGGTGGATGGATAATAGATGAATTTGTTTATCATAAGGTTTATGGAGTAATCAGCGCAAAACTAAATATTAAATCTAGAAATGATGTACTAAAATACGTTGAAAATATAAATACAGGTAAGTCAAGACCACTTATGGACGTAACAAGCGGATATCATTATCATACTGTAAGTGCTGACAGAGAACAAATACTTGATGAGATACAGTCTGCTCTCGAAAAGAAGGGCTTTTTGGCAAGACTGTTAGATTATGAACCTGTTAATTTTTGGGATGATTTATCTAAAAAATAGTAATGTACAAAGAATATTAAAGGCAAAGTTTGACATATATTTCCTGATTTAATATAATTTGTTAGATTATGCAATGTTTTGTTATAATTTGAAATTTTGACGTTATATGAAGTTGACTAATAGTGAGGAAATCCAGATGATAAGAAGCATGACCGGCTTTGGAAGAAGCGAACTGACAGATGAAGACAAGCATATTGTTGTAGAGATAAAGGCGGTTAATCAAAGGCATTTAGATCTTAATATGCGAATGCCAAGAAAGCTTAATTGCATTGAAAGCAAAATAAGAAATGTACTTAAAGAGTATATTACTCGCGGCAAAATAGATATGTTTATAACTTATGATGAATATAAAGAGTCATTGGTATCAATCAGTTATAACAAAGAAATTGCTAAACAGTACATATCACATTTTGAACAAATTTCAAAGGATTTTGGTATTGATAATGATATTACAGTAGGAAGACTTGCTCGTTTTGCTGAGGTTATATCAGTAAGAGATGAACAAAACATTGACGAGAGTTTGATGTGGCAAAATTTTGAGCCTGTACTTCGCAAAGCGGCAGAGCAATTTGTTGAGGCAAGAGCAAAAGAAGGTGAGCAGTTAAAGATTGATTTGCTTAAAAAATGCGATACTTTAATGTCTAATGTATTAAAGATAAAAGAGCGAGCTCCGCAAATAATTGAGCACTATCAATCAAAGCTTTGTGAAAAAGTTGAGAAACTTCTTGAGAACGGTAGTATTGATGAAGCCAGGATTGTAGCAGAGGTAACATTATATGCCGACAAGATTGCAATAGATGAAGAAATTGTCAGGTTAATCACACATATTAATGCCACAAAAGATGAGCTCAATACAGGTGGTAATATCGGCAAGAAACTTGATTTTATTGCTCAAGAGATGAACAGAGAGGCTAATACTATATTATCTAAGTCTACAGATGTAATTAGCAGTAATATAGCAATTGAACTTAAGACAGATATTGAGAAAATAAGAGAACAGGTTCAGAATATAGAATAATAATATGTTTCTAAATATAGGTTTTGGTAATTCAGTTAATACAGATAAGATTATATGCATGATATCTCCGGATTCAGCACCGGCAAAAAGGCTTATTCAGGCTGCCAAAGACAGTGGATTAATTATTGATGCAACACAGGGCAGAAAGACAAAAGCTGTTATAGTTATGGAAAATAACAGTATTGTCTTATCGGCGCTTCAACCCGATACACTCTCATCCAGGTATCATGATAATATTCAAATAGGAGATGAAAAAGATGGCCTTTAATGAGAAAGGTATCCTTACGGTTATTTCAGGATTTGCAGGAGCGGGCAAAGGTTCTATAGTAAATGGGCTTATGGAAAAACACCCTGATGACTATTGCCTTTCAATTTCTGCAACGACCAGAAAACCCAGAGAAGGAGAAATAAACGGCAGAGAGTATTTTTTTCTTAGTATCGATGAATTTGAAAATAAAATCAGAGATAATGAATTCATTGAATATGCCAGATATGTTGGAAATTTTTACGGCACACCTAAGGATTATGTCTTAAAAATGCTAAGACAAGATAAAAATGTTATACTTGAGATAGAAGTGCAGGGTGCATTAAACGTTAAAAATGCATTTCCTGATGCATTGCTGTTATTTGTCACGCCTCCTGACGCCCGGATTTTAGAAGAAAGATTAATTGGGCGCGGTACCGAAGAAAAAGATGTCGTTGAAAAAAGAATGTCGAGAGCTTATGAGGAAGCGCTTCTTATAAATAATTATGATTATTTTATAGTTAATGATGATTTAGATTTAGCTATTAATACTACACATAATATTATTTATGATGAAAAATGTAAGATTAACAGAAATAATGCTTTTACAGAAGGCTTAATTCAACAGTTAAAGAAGTTTAAAAAGGAGTGATTTTATGATACATCCGTCATATGTAGAATTAATGAGAGTAGTAAACAAAGAGACAGCACAGATAGGAGAAGAGCCTGTTGTTAACAGTCGTTATTCAATTGTTATTGCAACAGCAAAAAGAGCACGTCAGATTATAGCAGGTGATACTCCTCAAATAGCTGATGCTGAAGGAAAGAAGCCATTGTCTATAGCCGTTGAAGAACTTAATGAAGGACTCGTAAAGATCTTAGGTGAAGATGATGAAGCTGACATAGAAGAATAATCATGGTAACTTTGGGGCTGTTGAGCGATCAACAGCCTTTAACTCAGTCGAATTATATATTGCTTTTGGGGGTTAACTTAGTCGGAGAAATCCCCCACCTCTAAGCGTTAGCGTAGGTGGGGGTTATGACAAACTATACTCAGTCGGGGCAGGCGCTCCGACTGAG
>CAJOPM010000048.1 GCA_905236225.1 uncultured Eubacterium sp. | reverse complement strand
TTTAGCAATACAAATATCATATTTCTTTAGGCACCATCATATTGATTGAGGTAACAATCTTTAGAAGCCAAATAATTGATAATAACCGCAATATCATTTCTTTCGGGTAACAATTAGCCACTTCAGTATAACGAGAGGCAAAAAAACAATATATTTGTAATATGATTAAAAGAACTCTTTTGCCATTATTGTCTGTGGCTTTAATTGTGTCAGGTTGTTCCTATTATGCGATGCATTTGCAATTAGGCAATGCATCTAGTTTGTTACATGAAGAGCAGTTTGAAGATGCTTTACTTCTTTTAAACAGCATTGAGTATAATAAAATAAGGCTCGGGTCAGAAAAAGCCTTGTATTGCTTACTGATGTGTGATGCTTTGCTTGGTAATGGACAGTCAATCACTTCGGATACTCTTACTAGTTATGCAGTAGAATACTACTCACATAAACGAAATAAGCACAAAAGGATGCTATCCAACTACTATGAAGGCATGTTCTTAAGAAGCACTGGCTCCTATCAGCTATCTGTATTGTATTTAGAGAAAGCTTTTTTAGATGCTTCTGATCTTCATGACGATATGTACCTCGGCCGAATAACCCGAGCCATCTCATATATTATGAACGAAACCAACAATCTGACTGAATCGATACGCTATTGCGAAGAATCAGTTTCGTATTTTAACAGATCAGGGGCTCTGCTGCATGAGGTATACGCCAAAGCTTCGCTGGCCATTAATTATGTGATTGACCATCAATATAAAAAAGCCGATTCGCTATTGAACATTCTATATGAGGACAATCCTCCTGACCTATTGCTGCAACAATGTAAACTGGTTGAAGCAGAAGTATTAGTCGAGTATTATAAGCAGTATCACCACGCAATAGAGATATACCGCGACATCGATTCATCACTGTTTTATCTGACAGACTATTCTTTTTATGCACTAGCATTGAATTCAGTAGGACAAAAAGAAGCCTCTAATGAACAGATTCAACGTGCATATACTGCAGCTTCAAGTAAGGCAGACTCTGCGACGATAGATTATACAAGGGCAATAATCGAGTTTTCCAGAAGGAATTATGAGTTAGCTTACAGGTTGGTGAAGAATGCAGCAGAAACACAAGACTCAGTTACAAGAGTATTGCTTAAACAGTCTGTCAGCAGTGCCCAAAGGGATTTCTTTAAAGAAGAGGCTCGTCTACAAGAAACCGAGAAGCGTTTATTACGTAATAAATACCTTTTTATTATAGCCTTGCTATTGTTTATAGCAATCTTGACTATTATATACATACGCTCTTGGATTCGTAGCAAAGACCAGATTATTAAAGACTTAATGGCAGATATAGCCATAGAGAAACGGACCTCTTCACAGGTCCTCAAAGACAATGCACATTTACTCGGATCTTTGTTCGGAGAAAGGATCGGGCATCTTGACCGCCTTGCTGATTTGTATTATGCAACAGATGACCCAGAAGAGCGAGACCAGCTTTTTAAAGACTTCAAATCCAATGCATTGTCTATAAGAAGTGATAAAGGATTATTCAACTCTCTGGAAGCTGACTTGAACCGTTACTGTAACGGTATTATGGAGAAGCTCAAAGCACAAGTACCATCCATAAAAGGAGAGAATCTCATAATCATTATGCTCTTTTTCGCCGGGATACCAAACATCACCGTTCAACTGATAATGAATAAGAACTCACGGAAAGCTGTTGAAATGGATAGGTCTCGATATAGAAGCGCCATTAAGAATGCGAATGCACAGGATTCCGACTTATTCCTGACCATGCTTGAGATAAAAAAGCGGCCGTACGAAAAACAATAAGTTTAAAAATGCTAAATTTCATTCGTTCGGCCGCTATAACTGTCGGAGAACAAAAGCGTGGAGTAAAATCTCGCTTATTGTCCTGACGGTTGTGGCTACCTAGAATCAAATAAACGATCATCAACTCCACGCTCGACGAATATACAGAGGCCGAAAGACTTCAAGTATTATCATGTCGAACTTGGTGTTTACGTCGTCCTTGATTCCATAAAACTGCCACATTCTCAGGACAGGACTACGCGAAAACACTTCGCTAAATATATTATTCCCAAGATGGAAACTTTACAAAGATAAAAAAACAATCATAGAAAACAAATAAGACCGACAAGAGGTCTTCCATGAGTCATTTTGCAAGTAACTGATTCACAGGGTGTTGTAAATGACGACATGGACAGCCCCTTCACTTTTGAGAGGGCTGTCCATGCTTCGTTTTGTATGTGTTTGATTATTAAGACCTTGCAAAAGGCGCCATGGAAGGTGTCCCGGAAAGGCTAACTACATCCTTTCCGGGAGTTCGATGCCAAGGAGACCCATGGCGCTGCGGAGGGTGCGGGCAAGGGTGTCGATGAGAAGCAGCCTGTACCTTAGAACGGCCTCATCGGACTCCTTGAGGATGGGGGTGTCGTGGTAGTACTGGTTGAACTCTTTGGCCAAATCATAGGCATAATTGGCTATTACGGCGGGGCTCAGGGCG
>CAJOPM010000047.1 GCA_905236225.1 uncultured Eubacterium sp. | reverse complement strand
GATACATAGCACCCCTGCTATTTGAACAAACTATTCACCTAAATTTGAATGATATTATATGCAAAATGATACTATCCTGCAACTTTTTGATGGTCTTGAATTTTCTCCAGAGGACGGATACGAAACTTGATAATCACTTCCCTGTCAGCGGTCAGTTCTATGCGTTCAATCAGGCTTACCAGCAATTCCCGGCTAATTGTTGCATTTTCGATAAATCTTTGTACGAGCTCTTTAGCCTGGTCTTCTTCGCTTTTAGGAGCTGCTTCCAACCGGTCAAGTTCCCGAAGCTTTTCCGACAATGAATCCCTCTGTGCCTTAACTCTGGAATAGATACGAGCAAAATCATCGTCTGAGAGCAACCCATCCAACTTGTCCATATATACCTTATCTATATTAGAGGCTAAGTTGTCAATTTGGGATTGCAGCGCAACGCGGCGCTCTTCAATACTGCTTTGTTTCTTTTTCTGACTCATTGCTTCCTGAGCAATCGGCAGAAGTTTCTCTTGCGTCAGATACAATTCACAGACTTCACGAACTTTAATCAGTACGGCATCTGTCACAAGTTGCTCTTTTATGCAATGCGATGAGCAGACACCTTGCTTTGTAAACCGTTGGTATGTACGGCAGACAAAGTAAAGGTAATCCTCTCCTGCTGCATTTTTCCGAGGAAGCACGGAAAGCGGATATCCGCATTCATGGCAAACCAGAAGCCCTTTCAGAAGATAGTCATGCGTTCTGCTTCTGGTACTCCTTCTGCTATCCACCAATAATCGAACCTTACGGAAAGTCTCTTCATCTATAATAGGTTCATGTGTTCCCTCTACAACAATCCACCGATCAGGGGCTTGACGCAGACATTTTTTGGACTTATAGCTGATTTTCACCATACGGCCCTGCACCATGTTACCAATATACATTTCATTGCTCAGCATATCGGAGATTCGCTCACTGCTCCATAAGCCGGTATATGGTCCGGGATTCCCAATGGTAAGTCCCGCATAGGTCGCTGGGCTTGGTACCTTTTCCGCATTTAGCTGCGTCGCAATCTTGTGGCAGCTCATTCCATCATAAGCCATGCTAAAAATTCTCCTTACGATGGAAGCTGCAGGCTCATCAATGATGATTTTGTTCTTCTCCGTCGGATGAAGCTTGTAGCCATACGGAGCTTTACCTCCTATAAATTGACCTTTTCGCTGTTTATCATGCTTTACACTCTTAATCTTCTTGGAAATGTCCTTTGCGTACATGTCATTCATGATCGCGCGAAATGGCGTAATATCATTTGCAGAACTCTCAACGCCGGTATCAATACCGTCGAGAAGGGAGATATATCGCACTTGATGCTCGGGAAAATACCTCTCCATGTAGTGTCCTGTCAGAATGTAATCACGCCCCAGACGCGATAAGTCCTTTGTAATGACCATGTTGACCTTTTTAGCCTCAATATCGCCTATCATTCGATTAAAATCAGGCCTATCAAAGCTTGTACCACTCCAACCGTCGTCAACATATGTGTCATATACACAAAGGCGCTGCTTCTTTACGAACTCGTCTAGCAGGGATTTTTGATTTGTTACGCTTTGAGATGGACCCTCGCTCTCATCCTCCTTTGATAATCTGATGTACAATGCGACATGGTACTTCATGGGATCGCTTATTTCTTGATACATAAGATGCCTCCTGAAATAAACGGCCATTCATCTTTTATAGAATAGCACATAGTTTGAAATTTGTCAAAATAATAAGCTAATTCCCAATATTATTCATAAGAAATACGTAAAAAGACTGTATTATTACGTATTCGGCGTTTTCGCCATCATCTGCAAAAAAGCAGCGTACTACAATTCTGTCCTCCTTCTTCACAGCGGCTCCCCCTTTCAAAACAGTCTATGCATGGAAGCTTTGCAATATCGATTCAAATTGAAAGAGTCTGATTAAAGAATATCGAAAAGGTTAATTACTTTACAGAATATCAATCAATATAATCTGTTGCACAATCGAAAAATGGGCCCGACATATAAAATTTGCAAGTATTTATACTTTACAATCTTTGCAATATCTATCCTTGCAGCCGATATTCCAGTTTCCTACCGCCTCGCTTGCTGTTGTACTTCTCAAGCAGCACCCTGGCACAGCGCAAGCCGCG
>CAJOPM010000046.1 GCA_905236225.1 uncultured Eubacterium sp. | reverse complement strand
GAGGATGCGCAGGGATTTGCACATGAAATATGTCAGCTAAAGCTGACGCAAATCCCGCGCCAAGTCTCGCGAGCGAGACTTGAATTTACAATGCTCGTTTTATAACCTTTAGCGTACTATCATATATTCTAAGCAATTCATTATGATTAGCGCGCAACACATCCTCCTTCCCCTCTTTTGCCGCCTGTTCCAATTTTAATGCCATTTCAGATACATCTTTTGCACCTATTGTCTTTGATATGCTCTTAAGAGAATGTGCATTTATTCCGTATGCCGAAAGATCCATACTCTCATATGCTCTTGAAAGCTCTTCTTTTCTCTCGCCTGCCATATCAATATAATCTGTTAGCATCTCTTTATAAAATTCCACATTATCTGCACAATAAAGCAATCCGTCTTCTACTAAAATTGCCCCCTCCTTAAGTTCGTTTAACATATCATCATAGTCGTTTTGCATCTTGGAACTGTCCGGCTCATTTTCTACAGGCATAAACTCCATAACATCATCTTCTTCAATCATAACTTTTGCCCCCCTTTCACTAGCTGATTCTATCTTATCTTTGGGAATATATTTTACAATGATTTCCTCAAACAGCTTTGCCTCAATCGGCTTGCTGATATAATCAACAAATCCGGCTTCTAAATACTCCTTCTTGCTTCCGGCAAGCGCATTTGCCGTAAGAACAATTGTCGGTGTATCAGTATTTAAGTTTTTTTTGTCGGCTCTAATAATTTTAAGAGTCTCAACTCCGTCAGGATACGGCATCATATGATCCATAAGTATTACGTCATATCGCTTTTGTCTGCACATCGCGACTGCTTCATTCCCATTATAACACGTATCAGGTGATATCCCTACTGCTTTTAAGAAAAGCTTAACTATTTTAAGATTCGAGGCATTATCGTCTACTGCAAGAATATTTGCACCGGGTGCGCTAAACGTTCCATACTCACCTACCGAAATATCATGTTCCCTTCCTTTCGAAGAATTAAACTCAAGCTTAGCTGAGCTTTTATCGAAAACTTTTACAGGTATCCAAGCAACAAAACTAGAACCGTATCCATATCTGCTTTTGACACTGATATTTCCATTCATTGATTCTACTATGCTCTTTACTATTGCAAGACCTAAACCTGTGCCTTCTATATTTCGATTGCCCTTTATATCTGCTCTTACAAACGCATCAAAAAGACCCTCTATGTCTTCTTCTTTGATACCTTTACCGGTATCTCTGACCGTAAATTCCAAATCAAAGATATTATCTTCCCCCTCACATACTCTGTACTTTCCTCCGATAATAAGGCTAACACTTCCCTTTGAAGTATATTTTACCGCATTAGTCAGAAGATTAATAAGTATTTGCTTGATCCGAAACTCATCAGATATCTGTCCTTGAGGAACTGCCACCTCAATTGTAACGTCAAACTTTAAGTTCTTTTGCGTCGCCCTTTCTTCTATGATACTTATTATATCAATAAGCAGATTGGAAAATTTGTATTTAGCATTCGTTATCTCAAATTTGCCGCATTCAATCTTCGAAAAATCAAGAACATCATTAACAAGGCTAAGCAGCATTTTACCGGAGTTTTGTATTATCGCTGCATATTCGGATATGGCATCATCCCTGCTCTCTCTTAGAATCATCTCGTTCATTCCAATAATCGAATTTATCGGCGTTCTGATTTCATGTGACATATTAGCCAAAAATCTTGTCTTGGTTTCGGAAAGCACTATGGCATTTTGTTTTTCCATAACAGCTCTTCTAAAATCACCGATTTGCTGTATCGTCACAAATATCAAGAGCCAAATAAGCCCTAGAAGCATCGGGATTGAATCGTTTTTTAAATCGAAAAACATAAGATAAATTATCTCTATTATTCCAAATACCAAAAACCCGATAAGACCTATTAGTGAGAACTTGTATTTTCTGATATTTCCGAATTTAAAATCATAAAAGAGCGCTATAAATTCAATTGCTATTATTATTCCCAGTATTAAATCGATATATATAAGCGCCTTGCTAAAAGCAAATACACCCGTAAAATGCAGCACTGTCCATACGATAGCATTTACACCGCCTACCAGCAGCATAATACTTGTCATCTTCTGATACCTGCCGTTTTGAAGCGAGTCCAGGTATTTAAGAAGCCCGAAGGGCATCATAAGACACAGCATATAATTGACCGGTCCGTTCACGTGATAATATCCTGTTACAAACGGGAACAAATAAGAATTGGTTATAAGCCATCCTCCTACAATAAAGATTCCAAGCGCCGCATAAATCAAATCAACCTTTTGCTTAACCCAAAGAGCCATAGCTATGGAGAATAAAAGTACAAGTCCTGATATTACCACTAAGAACACCGACATAATAAATGAGATGCCATAACTACTTAACAGATAATCATATACACCGCTCATATCACTAACAAATGTCTCAGTTACTATCTGTGGTTTATTAGATGCAGCGCTTTTAACTATAGTAACCGAAGCATTACTATCAGTTGCGTTTAGATCAACCGTCTGATAATAACCGAATACGTTACCGCCGGGAAGCAATACATCCCTTTCGCTTACAAAATCATATCTAAGCTTACCGTTAATATATACTCTAAAATCTGTTACGCCTACTTTAAAGCAAAGCACACTGTCATCTGTTATGTTGTCAGGAAGCGTTGCACTAATCTTATACTCCCCATTGTATTTTCTATCGGCAGTATAACTCCTTCCGACTCGAATCTTTTCACCCTCATCAGTTGTAACAATCCAGCTGCCTATGTATGTAATATTATTCTCTTTAGGATAGATCCTTTGTTCTACATTAGCATAATAGATAAGTATAAACGCAATAGCAATCAAAAGGCCGCAAAATACCACTGTCATTGCTTTTTTTATGAAATTAATCATCTTCATACTGTTATCGTTAGCATTATCCATAATCTCACCCCAGCATTCATAACTCTTTCATCTGATATTCTATGTCCTCATCTATCAGTTCTAACATTATATCTGCAAATGCAGGATCAAACTGTGTCCCTTTGCCCAAAGCTATTTGCTCTCTGACCTTATCCTGTGGCAGCGCGCTTCTGTAGCTTCTATGTGAGGTCATAGCATCATATGCATCTGCTACAGCTATAATTCTTGCTTCCTGCGGTATTTGCTCGCCAGCTAAACCATCGGGATATCCTTTGCCATCATACCTTTCATGATGTGACCTGGCTCCTGTAACCAGTCCTTCCATCTCGGTAATATTGCCCAATATCTTAGCTCCCTTTTCCGAGTGGGTCTTAATCACCTCATATTCCTCATCGCTTAGAGGCCCATTTTTATTAATGATGGCATCCGATATACCTATCTTACCTACATCATGCAAAAGTCCCATCATATATATTCCATTTTGTGCCTCTTCATCATAACCAAATCTTTTTGCAATCATTCTGGAATATTTAGCGACCCTTCCTGAATGACCCCTTGTATATAAGTCCTTAGCATCGATTGCATCAGCAAGTGCCTGTATAATATGCATCGATAATCTTTCGTTCTCCTCTACTCTTTCACTTACTTCATCTTTAAGAGAGTTTTGCAATCTTATAAGATTAACTGCCAATTTAACTCTCGCTATTAAAATCTCGGGGGCAAACGGTTTTCTGATAAAATCTATTGCTCCGTTTGCAAATCCCATAGCCTCTGTCTTAATATCACTGTCTGCAGTTAAAAATACAACCGGAATGTGTTTCATACGATTGCCTTGCTGATTAAGTTTTTCAAGCGTCTGCATACCATTCATATTCGGCATCATAATATCAAGCAATATAAGATCTGCATCATGTTCTTCAACAAAATCAAGCAGCTCTTGGCCGGAGCTTAAGCATATAACATCCATTCCTTCTTTGGTAAGAATATATGATGCACTTTTTTGATAGAAGGCATCATCATCTACCACTACTATTCTATCCTTAGCCTTAACCGGAGCATTTGTCAAAGCAGCGTCTCCCCTACTCGATACAGACTCATATTCATAATGTATCTTAGTATTAACAGACCAACTGCTTTTACTCCATGCGCTGTCAACTCTGTCTAAAACTCCCTTAACCTGCTCTTTGTTAATTTCGGGAATCAGCATAAAGAACTGGTTAACTCCTATCTGAACCATAACATCAGAGTTGCGCAAAGATACCTGTATTATTTTACTGAATGCTCCTATTATTTTTTCTCTGTCCTCGCCATCTACAGTTTCGTCTATCTCTATGGTAAATAACACCTTATATGCACTGACGTTATAACGCATAAAATATCTCATCATATATCTGTATACGTTACTGAAAGCCTTTCTGCCCATACACATTACATTTTTAGAATAATTTCTCTCTTCTAACAATCTGCTTATAGACTTAAGATTCAAGGAAGTGTCAGCAAGCTCATCAGAGCCTCTAAGGCGGCTTACATCTGCTATTATATACCCATGTTCATTTAAATCCTTTGCAGTATATAAAGCCTTATCTGCCATACGAAACAGCTCGTCAAAATCACAATCGCCTCCATCAACTCTTACTGCTCCAAGAGACATTCCCAAAGGTATATGCACATCATCACCCAGAAGGTCTTTTACACTTATTGTTATTTCATTATTAACTTTATTGGAGAATTCTCTAATGTCTGCCTCTTTTTGCATCTTCTTATCAAAAATCAGGAATTCATCCCCACCGATTCTGCCGCACAGGCTGTCTTGACTCAGATTCTCTTCTATGATCCTTGATGTTAGGCGAATCATTTTGTCTCCCATCTTGTGACCGTAGATATCATTAACCAATTTAAAACTATCAAGGTCTGCAATGCATAAATACCCCTTCTCTTTTTGGCACATCTTTGCAATCTGAGTTGCTGCACTCTTTTTATTGTAAAGTCCTGTCAATCCATCGTGTGTAGCCTCATTATCAGCAGTAATCAGTTTTTTATTGTATCTTATGATATTTGTAATTCTGCTTATTAATACATCTGCTCTAAACGGCTTTTTTATATAATCAGCTCCGCCCATTTCAAGTCCCTTAACTTCCGATTGCTCATTGTTATCGGCCGTAAGAAAAACAACGGGAATCTGAGACAGATGATTATCTGTCTCAAATTCCCGCAGTTTTCTTAAAGTCTCAAATCCGTCCATTTGGGGCATCATAACATCAAGGAGCACTATATCCGGCACTCTCGACGAATTACTTATATATTCTAAAAATTTTTCTCCGGACTTAAGAGCCGTAACTCTCATTCCGTTCTCACTTAAGATTCTTCCTGCGAATCTTAAGTTGGCAGCATCATCATCTACCACAATTACCCAATTGACACTATTATCCCCGGTATCATTTGGAGTACTGTTTATATCTGTCATCAATTAATCCCCTCTATGCTTTGCCTATGTTTGCAATAACCTCTATCTCAAGAAGCGCCCCCTTAGGAAGCTTTGAAACTTCTACGCAGCTTCTTGCAGGTTTGTTGGTAAAATACTGAGAATATACTGTATTAAATGCTGCAAAATCATTCATATCCGCAATAAAGCATGTCGTCTTAACAACGTCTCTCAAACTGCTTCCGGCTTCTTTTAATACAGCTTCAAGATTATGTATAACCTGATGAGTCTGCTCTTCTATTGTATCTTTATCTATCTGACCCGTTGCAGGATTAATAGGTATCTGACCTGATGAGTATAGCATTTTATCTGATATTATTGCCTGTGAATATGGTCCGATTGCTTCGGGTGCGTTTGATGTATATACTGCTTTCATTTTTATCCTCCTAATTGCTTATACTGCGCGCTACTTCCTCATAAGCGCAGGAACACTGCGTTCAAAATCCTGTATTTTATCCCACCAGATTCCTTTTTCTTCAAATATCTCTATCAGGTTTCCGGTATTATCATGTATGAAAATCCCATAGGTATTATCGACCTTTGCCTCCATCACAATCTCTACCCCTTCTGCCTTTAACTGCTCTAGGGCTTTTGTGCCATCCGGCACTCCAAACGATATATGTTTGTTGCCGTTAGTAAGCAAATCTTCATTGGGTATGGTACGCTCCTTGGGAAGATTACAGCCTCCCGGCGGGCAGAATATTTCTAATATTAAACCATTGCCTACCATATGCGCAACCTTTATTCCGGTTTGCGGTATGCTGGAAGTATCAAATACTTCAAATCCAAATATTTTCCTGTACCAGTCAATCGATTCCTCCAAATCTCCTACACTTATTGCAAAATGATTCACTCCGTTAATCTTAATCATATTCTCTCCCCTTTGTATTATTCCGGTTAAAATTTGCTTGAACTGTGCACCTTACATCTGATGCCTTACGACCTTGTACTCATCCCCATCCCTAAAATACGGACAGACTTTAAAACTTTCGCCAAGCACTTTTGCATAATCATCTTCATCCATGTTGACCGAGCAGTAATATTGCTCATCATCTTCATCATATTCAAAGTACGCACATTCATCGCACAGTATCTGCATCCTATACCTCTTTTCTTAGAATCTTGGAAAACGAGTCCATAATCATCGCCGTCATCCCCCAGATAGTAAACTGCTGATATTGATAAAACAATGTGGTATTCTCAACGCTGCGCCATTTGTAATCTCTGCCACCCACTATTCTATCAAACGGAAAATTTTCATCAAATTTCGGCTCATATGGAACCTTATATACCTCAGGCACAGTGTCTATAAAGAAGGAAAGCGGCACCTTAAAAACTCTACTTACCTCATCTTTGCTAAACGTATCATTATAATCTTTAATAACGCCCACATAAGGATATATTATAAGCTTCCCGGTTCTAAACTCATCAGTTGGCCCTAGAATCTCGACCTGATTATCTGCTATAAGAAGCTCTTCTTTTGTTTCTCTTATCGCTGCCTCTTTAGG
>CAJOPM010000045.1 GCA_905236225.1 uncultured Eubacterium sp. | reverse complement strand
TTTATCTTTTTTCTTTTTTTTGTTTTTTATAGCTTCTTTTTCAGAAGCTGCATCTTCCATTTCCTGTTTTATAAGATTGGCTGCTTCTTGCGGGCTGCCCGGCTCAGCAGTTTCTTCACTAAGTGCTTCTTCAAGTGAAGGCTCCTGGCCATCTATATCATCTTCCTGCTCATTAACATTATCCTCTTTGGGTTGATCCTCAGCCACCTCTTCTGATATAGTATCAACCTCAAAACTCTCATTATTGTCATTAAGTAGATCTGATAGTTCGCTTACTTCTCCTCCATCGGAAAGTCCCGAAAGCAAATCCATAAGTTCTTGTTCATCAGCATTATCTTCAGGTGTATCGCTTTGGGCCTTATCATTATCGTTTTGAGCAACGTCATTAGTTGTCTCCTCATCAGATTCGCTTTGTTCAGGAACAAAAACATCTCCTTCAAGATTATCTTCATTGCCTAAAACCTGCTGTTTTTCATCTGCATTTACTTCTTCAGGCTCATTTTGTGCTGCTTCTTCTTGTATACTTTGAACCTGCTGACTATCGGATTCATCACTTTCATCCTGCAATGGCACATTCTCATTTAAAGCGCTTGTACTTTCTTCATGTTCAAAAGACTTAGCATCATCAAAAATATCCTCATTATCTTCAAGTTCGAAACTGTCTATATCATCAAAAAAGTCATTTGCTTCTTTATTTGATGACGTATAATCCGATGGTATATAATTCCTGTTTTTCCTGTCACCATAAACATCTTCTTGATCAGCTATAAGTTCTTTTTCAAATTCTTCAAGAAACGCCTCATCGTCATCTTCGCTTTCAGACATAAGCGATTCAAGTTCCGGGTCATAATCAGTAAAGTCTTCCATCTGTCGTTTGACAGCTAAATCCTTTACTCCCGTCTTTTCATCAAGCTCCTCTTTAAAGCTTGTGACTGAATTTAAAAGATTATCCAAATAATCTTCGCTACGGCTCATGCCTTTCCTCCCTAATCTTAAAAATAGGACGTGACTTGTCACGTCCTATTTAAATAATGCCTACTACTTAAATCATGGTAAAGCGGACATTCAGGGTCCGCTTCGCTTCTTCCTCATAAACACAGAAACACTTCGTGCTCCGTCTCAAAAGGGGGCTTTCACACCTCCTGACACTAGTAAGCTTCAACCCCCGCTTAAAGCTAACGCTTTTGAAGCGGGGGATTGCTTACGTTGTGTTCAATATGATATTTATTCAGCTGCCGCTACGGCTGCCGGCTCCTGTGCAGAGCTCGGCGCAATCTTAATCAATCTATCAATTGCCTGTACCAATTGACCAATCTCAGGTTTTGAAAGCTGTGCATCTGCACCGAGCTGTTCTCCCTTTCTGCGCATTTCATCATTTACAAGTGACGAGAATATAACAACCGGAACATGCTTTAATTCATCATCATCTTTGATAAGCTTTGTAAGTCTGTGCCCATCCATAACCGGCATCTCTATATCAGTGATAACGCATTTTGCAAATTTATCTATAGTGCCGTCTGCTTTGTATTGTAGAAGCTTATCCCACGCTTCCTTACCATTACCGTTGACATTAAGGTTAGTATATCCGGCTTTTTTAAGGAAGTCGGTTATCATCTTACTAAGCATCGGTGAATCCTCTGCAATAACAATCGGCATATCACAACGATTTCTTTCTCCAAGTTGCTCAATATCTGAAACCTTAAGGCCTGTCTCCGGACTAATATCGGTAACGATTTTCTCAAAGTCAAGTATTACAATCAACTTTTCATCAATCTTAATAACGCCAGTGGAAACCCCCTTCTCATTTGCATTAATTGAATGGTCAGGCTTAATAATCTCAGCCCAAGAAACTCTATGTATTCCGATAACAGTATCAACATGAAATGCAATATTAAGCTTGTTGAAATTAGTAATTATGAAAAGGCCATCTTCTTCGCTGTCATTAAGACCTAACGAACGTCTAAGATTAACAACTGTAATCATAGTATCTCTAGGCATAAATATACCTTCAACAAAAGGATGTGGATTAGGGATCGGTGTTACAGGCTGATAAGATAATATTTCACGGATCTTCGCCACATTGATCCCGTAATGATTGTCTCCCAATGTAAATTCAAGTACTTCCAGCTCATTTGTACCGTTCTCAAGTAGAATATTAGTATCCATATGTGTCTCCTCCCGCAAAATCCTTTACAATCAATAAAATTATACCACAAGCCCCTTCAAAAAACAGTGATTTTTTTTAATTATTTAGTCATATGTTCTGTTTTTGAAGCCATCTATTGCAAAGCAACCTCCCCTGCTTTGTCATCTATTGTCACAGTAAGCAAAATGCCTTCTATTGATTTGGCAACCGATTTATCTATTTCAAAAACCAAAAATACATTTCTTGATTCGCCGCTTTTAATCTTTTCATCAAAGGTCGAAAGATCACTAAGCAGCAATGTAGCTTGTGAGACATACGTCTCATCTTCGTTAATAACCACTCTGAATCTCGGATCTAGACCCATCACATTAATAGAAGCATCTTTACTGGCTTTCATTTTAAATTTAAGTTTAAGATACTTATATCCATCTGCTGCATCAATAGAAAAGTACGATCCTTCCGAAAGAGTTGATGCAACATCATATCCTTTATATTCAAAAGATACTCCATCAATTCCCATTGCTTCTGTCATGGACATAGCCGCCACAGCAGTCTCTTCGTCTTGCGATTCGTCGCCTGTTGATGAACTCTCAGAGCCATCGCCACTATCATCTGTCTCAGACGAATCACTCTCATCACTTGATGAATCGGCATCTGTTTGTGCTTGTTCTTCTACATCAGATGAAGATGTTTCTTCCTCTTCTTCCTCTTCTTCTTGAGGCGATGGATTAACAAGTCCATATTTTGACTTTGAATTATATTTAGAAACTATATGTGCGCAGTATGATGCTATTGTACTTTGTTCTTCCTCTGTCAATGGTATCATCTCATCACCTATAGTACACCCTGTAAGCACAAAAGACGATATGCAAATTAATGTCCATAATAGTATTAATCTTTTACGCATAAATATTCCATCTCCAAAGTAATACAAAATCTACATTTATTATTTTATCATTCTTTAATCTTTCGGTAAAGTGTTGGTTTTATAGCGTTTTAAGCATTTTCTACATCACCTGTTTTTTTGTCAAGTTCAAAGTAAAATTCGACTCCGTTTTCTTTATTAATAACTCCGAAATCGCGATCATGTGATTGCATAATTGCTTTTACAATTGATAAACCTATCCCGTTACCACCATATTCTCTGGTCCTGGCTTTATCGACTTTGTAGAATTTATCCCATATATTCTCTATATCTTCAGCCGGTATATTATCCCCCGTATTAAACACGCTGACTCTTAGCGACTCGCCAAAATCTGTAAAACTAATGATAATACGTTTCTCATTTTTTGCATAATGAATTGCATTGCTAACATAATTTGTAAGAACTTCTTCAATTAAAAATTCATCTGCCCATACATATATCGGCTTATCTTGGTGAAATTCAATCGTAATTTGATTTTGTTGAGCTAAAATTTGCGAAGCACTGATAACTCCTCCCGTAAGCTCGGTAACATCAAACCGCTTCATATCAATCATTTCATTACCAAACTCTAATTGATTTAAAGAGAGCAATTTTTTCACCATCTCATTCATTTTCTTAGCTTCATCCATGATAACCTCGCAATAAAAGTCTCTGCTCTCTCTATCATCATCTATACTCTCTTTTAGCCCCTCGGCATAACCTGATATTAATGCTATGGGCGTTTTTAATTCATGAGATACATTAGCCAAAAACTCCGTGCGCATTTTTTCGATCTCATCTTTTTTCTCAATGTCTCTTTTCATCTCAAGATTTGCGCTCTTTAGTTCAGATATGGTTTCTTCAAGCGTTCTTGAAAGCGCATTCATATGATCGCCTAATACATCGATTTCATTTTCATATTCATGATGTGGGCAAAATTTAGCCTCGAAATCAAGCTCACTCATACGCCTAGATATTTCGCTTAGCTCAAGAATAGGATTTGTGATTTTTTTAGAGACAATTATTACAACAAAAATACTGACAAAAACAGCTATTATTCCGGCAATAATCAAAAACTGATTTGCTATTATCGCACTTTCTCTAATCCCCTCAAGTGGTGTTCTCATTAGTATCTGATTCCCATCATAGAGCGAGCCTATGAGCACCAAATATTGCTCATCAAGCCTATTATCAAGCACTCTTTCAACGTAATAGTATTCACTTTCTTTTAATATATCGACATTTGACTGATCGCCAAATCTGATTTGATAAATAAGGTCTGTTTGAGCAGAATAATTGCTCGCCGATGAACGAATAAGACTCCAGCTTGGAGAAAGAATTGATATGGTTAGATTTCCATTTGCCGCAATAGATTCAAACTCTATGTCAAAAGAGTTATTGTACAAAGTATCTTCTATACAGGCTTCATTAATCGTCTTATAGCCCTGGCAGAGGATATTTTGTTTTTTGTATGAATAATAAGTACCGAGAAGAGTGGTGTTAAGAGCAATACAAAGCAATACTACTCCAATAATAATTCCAACAGTAATGACAACTATCTGCTTAGTAATCGACCTTGTTTTTTTTACAGCCTTTCTCATAACAGACGACGCTCCTTATAAATAATGAGTTCTTTATGCTTCGGGATCGAATTTATATCCCATACCCCAAATAGTCTTTATATAATTTCCCTTTTCTCCCATTTTACTACGTAGCTTTTTAACATGCGTATCAATAGTTCTCGCATCGCCAAAATAATCATAATCCCATACATGATTCAGGATTTTTTCTCTTGATAAAGCAATACCCGTATTTTCCGCAAAATAAACCAAAAGTTCGAATTCTTTAAAACTAAGCTCAATTCTGTTTCCGTCTATCTCAACAGTGTGTGCTGCTTTATCTATCGTAATACCACCTATCTCTATATTCTTTCCTTCTTCTTCCTTTGAAGTGCTTCGTCTTAAAATAGCTTCAACTCTGGCAACTAGAATCTTAGGGCTAAAAGGTTTGGCGATATACTCGTCTGCGCCAATATCAAAACCTTGAAGCTCATCATTTTCGCTTGTCCTGGCCGTAAGCATTATTACCGGGACTTCAGATGTTTCCCTAATTTCACTCAAAACCTCCCAACCACTTCTTTTTGGCATCATTACATCCAAAATAATAAGCACAATTTCCTTGTCCTTATAAAAAATATCAAGTGCCTGTTCGCCATCAGCTGCCTCTAAAACTTCATAATCATTATGTACAAGAAAATCCCTGACAAGCTTTCTCATTCTGCTTTCATCATCTACAACTAAAATTTTACCTTTGCTCATATATACCACCTTTACTCGATTCCATATTTTTCTTCATATTCTCTGATTACTTGCTCTCGTTCATTAAGATCAGCTTCCCATTGTTCATACTGATTAATAATTTGCTCTTTGTAATTGAGAATTGTAATGTTTTCAGATGAATTAGATATATAAAACATTGCAATAATTACGCCTATAAGCGCAAAAATTATCACAAGAGCTGTAATAAATCGACCTCTATATACCTTTTCTTCTTTTGAAATCTGATTTTTTCTTTTTTTATTATCAACTATTTCATCTATGTTTTCAGTTTTCGCAGTCTCTAATTTATCTACCTTTGACGGAACAGGTATATCATATATTTTATCTTTTGGAATAGTCTGCGTTGCAATCAGATGATTACGAATCTCCATTAAAAATTCAAGCCCGACAGGAGTTTCTAAAAGTTTTTCTTCGATAAGCTTATTGTATATCATAAGAATTTTTTCAGGCGCAGCAAATTCAAGCTTTTGTCTAATAATTTTGCACACCTGAAATTCCTTATTTGCTCTGTCAAACTCAGTTTTTGTCTCAAAAATATACCCATTTACATTAAAATTGGTGTTAGCTTCTTCGCTCATATCTTCCTCAAAAAAATTGCCGGAAATAAATTTCCGGCAGATTGATGTTAATGGAACAGACGAGAATCGAACTCGTGTCCGAAAGCCCATCCATCGTACTTCTACTATCATAGTCGGTTGTTTTAAATTCCCTCTGCCGGGCGAAAACCTGACATTCTCCCGGGTTTGGTAGCTTCATAATACGCCCATATACTCAAAGCTTTGCATATGTCGTTTCCTGCGAAGTCGATACCCAAAACCTAAAGCGCAGGTGCCAAAGGAAGGGCAAGCGCTGCCTTAGGCAGCAATTGCTAATTTATTATTATCTTTAGCGTTTAATTTTAATGTGAGATTTAACGCATCATCCTGCGGATAGCTTCTCCGACTTCAAGACCCCCGTCGAAACCTTTACTGTCCCAAAATTAAAGCAAAAATAAAGTTTAATAACTAGTAATATTTATTATGAAAACTATTATATTTAAAATAAGTATTTTCGTCAAGATAGCTGCATTTTCACATATTTTTTATCTTAAGTTACGCACTTTAAACTCTCTTTGTGCCTCTCTTTTCATATCTTTTTTGGCAATATCCGCACGTTTATCATACAGTTTTTTACCTTTAGCCAAAGCTATGGCAACCTTGGCGTAATTTCCCTTAAAATATACACTTAGCGGTACAATAGAATAACCTCTTTCTTTGATTTTCCCAATCAAATGATTAATTTGAGATTTGTGAAGCAAAAGCTTTCTTACTCTTAGTGGATCCTTATTAAAGATATTTCCCATCTCATATGGAGATATGTGCATGCCATAAATATAAGCTTCATTATCTTTTATTTGAATATATGCTTCTTTAATGCTGCATTTCCCCATACGTAAAGATTTCACTTCTGTACCGGCCAGCGCAATTCCCGCCTCAATTTTTTCTTCTATAAAAAAATCATGATATGCTTTTTTATTATTAGCAACCATTTTCGTAACATCATTTGACATAGTTTAATTCTCCACAAATTTAAAATCAACTGTCCGCATGTTAGTATCCGCAGAGCTTACAACAACTCTGACTTTGTCACCTATGCATATTTGTCGTCCGCTATTAGTAGCACACAAAGCATTTTCTTTTTCATCATATATATAATAATCATCTATAATTTGTGATATGTGCACAAGTCCTTCTGCTGTATTTTCCAATTGAACATATGCTCCAAAAGATGTAACAGAGCTTACTACACCATCAAAAATCTTTCCGATGTTTTCCTTCATATATTCAGAAACCTTTAGTTTTACGCTTTGTCTTTCTGCTTCCTGCGCTCTTCTTTCCAATTCGCTGCATTGCTGTGCAACATCATCAATTATTGAAGAATAATGGCTTCTTCTCTTTTCATCATATTTGCCGTTTATTACTTCTTTAATAATTCTATGTATTTGCAAATCAGGATATCTTCTGATTGGCGATGTGAAATGGCAGTAATATTTAGCTGCAAGTGCAAAATGTCCGTCACATGCGGATGTATATTTAGCCTGTTGCATAGCTCTAAGCACCATAACACTAAGCGAAGCTTCTTGCGGACTGCCCTTTATTTTTCTTAAAACTTCCTGTATTTGTCTTGGGTGTATCTCATCTTTAACAATTCTTAGATAACAACCATATTTTGTAACCATTTCCGAAAGATAGTCAATTTTTTCTAAATCAGGCTTTAAGTGAGTCCTATATAAAAAAGGAATACTTCTCCAATAATATTCTTCTGCGACTGTCTCATTTGCAGCAAGCATAAAATCCTCAATTAACCTTGTCGCATCATTTCTTTCGTGGGCTTTTATATCTATCGGGTGTCCATTATTATCAAGAATCACATCCGTCTCTGGAAAATCAAAATCAATAGCGCCTCTTTTTTCTCTGTTTTGGCGAAGCATTAACGAAAGAGTATGCATCTGCTTTAGCATATCTATGACATCAAAATATTTCTTTGTTAATGTGTCATCACCACCACAGATAATACTATTAACTTCTCCATATGTCATCCTATGATTAACACATATTACGCTTTCCTTGATTTCATGGTCTTGAATAACGCCATTTTTGTCAATCTTCATTATGCAACTAAGTGCCAGCCTATCCTGGCCTTGATTTAAAGAGCAAATACCATTTGAGAGTTCTTTAGGAAGCATTGGAATAACTCTTCCGGTCAAATAAACAGATGTCCCTCTTTTTAGGGCTTCTTTATCAAGTGCGCTTCCCTCTTGAACGTAATTTGATACATCTGCAATATGAACCCCCAGATAATAATATCCATCCCTAACAGTCAAAGATACCGCATCATCTAAATCCTTAGCATCTTCACCATCAATAGTTACCATGGTAAGATCTCTAAGATCGCTTCTCCATTCTATATCCGTCCGGCTAACCTTAGAGGATACATTCAAAGCCTGTTTTAAAACCTTTTTAGGGAATTCTTCATCTATATCGTATTCTCTAGCTATAGAGGAAATATCAACTCCCACAGTTTCCCTATCGCCAAGAATTTCTATGATTTTACCTTCAGGCTTATGTTTTTTATCTCCATATGAAGTAATAAGTGCTACGACCTTCTGATTGTCTAAAGCGTTCTTAGAATTAGCTGCTGTAACATAAATATCTTTTGTTATTTTTGCATTATCAGCTATGACAAACCCGTATTCCCCATTATTAACATAGGTTCCCACTACCTTGTCAATTCCATGCTCTTCAATTGCTACTATCTTACCTTCCCTGGAATGTCCACTCTTTACAGGAAGTATCTTAATTCGCACTTTATCCATATGAAAAGCGTTATGAGTATTATCAGGTGATATAAATACATCTTCATCCTCATCATCTACGCTGACAAATCCATATCCGTTTTTATTAGCCATAAAAACCCCTCTAAGGTATTTAGCTTTTGATCCCAAATTTGCATCTCCTTGAATTTAATAAAAGGCTGTTGTTTATATAAACTAATACATTCCCAATCTGCCGGACTATACAGTGCCGGCAGATTGGGAATGTATTACTTTATGTAGAAACTATACATTAATGCTACGATCAGTTTTGTCGTAGTGTTCCTTCCTCCTCAATATACATTAGCAGGATTTACTTATTTCTTTGACATCAACGCCACACACTCTGTATGGAACGAGTTGATATCATGAATCTCTGAACGCCTTATTTTGAGGGTTGCTCTTCTGCGTATGTTCCGCAAAATCTGTTCTGTCTAGATTCACATATCGCTCTGCGATGGGGAAAGTGACGATGAACAGATCCACCACAACGTAAAATACCATCAGATTGACAAAGTCAAACACCATCCAGAACAACAGGACATCCAATGCGTTGATGATCCGCAGTGCGCCGGGGCTTTTCGTCAAATAATAACCGATGGAGCAGAACAGGAAGCTCGCCGCCGGCAGATAAGCGACCCATGTGCCGTCGCCGTGATATGCGCACCACATCGAGAAGGCTGTTCCGACTATGAGGTTCGCTGTTTTGATAAGCGTGCCTTCTTTTATGTTCGGGTATTTCAGACAAATATAACTCCGTAGCAGCGCAAACAGAGAAGCCACTGCCGCATTAAAGCAGCCGATGATGACATACGCTGTGATCTGCAGCAACGTCATGACTATGCTGATCCGCAGCATGCTGTCTCTGTTGATATGGATGCTGTAGTAAACGACCAGTAAAAAGCCGACGAACGACAGACAGTTTGAAATGACCAGGCATAAAACGTAACTCATGGGCGCTGACCTCACAGATACGAGACCTTCACGACAGATTCCTGTATCATGATCGTCACGCCATAAGTTTCCCGCAAGTCCTCTGCAATTTTGTATACTGTATCTCTTGCGATATCCATGAACGCAATCTGCAGCGAATTGTCGAGCTGAATCTTGCCGTCTGAAACATACGCGCCCTGGGTATTCAGGTTGATCGTAAAGCCTGAGATATCATAATTCACCAGCATTTCATCCAACTCTTCGATCATTTCATCTTCCGTTCTGTTCTCTGGCGTATTCATGTAGATCGTGTAGCAGGTGTTTTTCAGATCCACGATCTCGTTCCCGAACTGATACGCAAACACTGTGAATGCAATCACGAGTGCGAGCAAAGATGGGAGAATATACAGAAGTCTCACATCGATGTTCCGCAAGGCTTTTCGTTTCTTCTCAGTCATCGTTATGCTCCGCACAAAAACTATAAGACTTAACATTGCTCGGGCTGTTCTCCAGCACCTTTGAAACGCGGGAGATCAGTCCTTCGTTTGTATCCATCATCCCTTCGGACTCCATGAGCCCAAGGAATCCGGGATCTGTGAAATCGAACATGTTATCCTCCGATATTGATATGCCGGTCAACCACCGAGTGGAATCATTTCAATGCCTCGTCGATGGTTCTACCTCGAAAACCCTCTGCGATATCCTTAACTATCCCAATGTAAACATTCTCATCTTCACTGAACTCAATGCTGGTCGAATAGCCGCGATATGAATTCACCAACTTCTTCAAAACTGATGCAGTCTCCAATTATATCACTATATGTAGTATAGCAGAGTGGCTGTTGTTTATATAAACAACAGCCTTACCTAATCATTATTGCATAATTTCCATCTCAAGAACAAGAGATATTGCCATAAATAAAACTACTAAAAGAGTGGTTATCTTAACGAGATTACCCTCCATTGATCTTCCCTTATTCTTGGTCCAGTATGTATCCTCTACGGCTCCGCTAAGAGAACCCAATCCATTCTGCTTGCCTTCCTGCATAAGGATAATAATAACTGAAAGCGCACAAGCTGCTATAAGTACTATATATAGAATAACTCTTAATATATCCAAAATAATGACCTCCTATGGTCTGAAACCATATAAATATAATTAAATCAAAAAATTCACAACGCAAAGTAGTATACCATATTATAATTTAATGTGCAAGAATATGTTATACATTTATCTGAGCGCTAACCCCCAGCAAATCTTTATTTGCATCAAGAACAGGCTTAACATAATCATTTAGGAAATCATCAACCTGCATAGGTGCACAGCCCACATAATTTTCAGGTTTCATATTTTCCTCAAGTTCTTCAAGAGTCATTGAAAATGTTTCGTCTGAAGCTATTAGTTCTAAAAGATTATTATCCTTTCCTTCTTCTTTTACGCATTTTCCGGCTTGCATTGAAAGTTGTCTTATCTTCTCATGTAATTCCTGTCTGTTGCCGCCCTTTTTCACCTCATCCATAATGATATTTTCAGTCGCCATGAATGGAAGCTCACTCATCAAATGTCGTCTTATAACTTTATCATAAACTTTTAGTCCGTCTGTAACATTAATACACAGATCAAGTACTCCATCGATAGCAAGAAAAGCTTCTGAAATGCTGATTCTTTTATTAGCTGAATCATCCAAAGTTCTTTCAAACCATTGTACGGCAGATGTAATTGCCGGATTAAGAGCATCAATCATAACATATCTTGAAAGAGACGCAATTCTTTCAGATCTCATCGGATTTCTCTTGTATGCCATAGCCGATGAACCAATCTGATTCTTCTCAAACGGTTCTTCTACTTCTTTAAGATGTTGAAGCAATCTGATATCATTTGACATCTTGTGAGCACTTGCCGCTATACCTGAAAGAAGGTTAGCTACTCTTTGATCAACCTTTCTTGAATATGTCTGGCCTGATACAGGATAACATTTTTCAAATCCCATTTTTTCAGCTATCATTTTATCAAGCTTTTTAACTTTTTCATAATCGCCTTCAAACAATTCTAAGAAACTGGCCTGAGTTCCTGTAGTTCCTTTGCATCCTAAAAGTTTTAATGATGGAATAAGATAATCTATATCCTCTAAATCCATTAAAAACTCTTGAATCCAAAGCGTTGCTCTCTTTCCTACCGTTGTTGGCTGTGCAGGCTGAAAGTGAGTAAATCCAAGAGTCGGCACAGATTTATTCTCATCTGCAAAACGAGAGAGCTTTTCAATTACATTTATCAGCTTCTTCCTGACAAGTTCAAGAGCCTCGCGCATTATAATAATGTCGGTATTGTCTCCGACATAGCAAGAAGTCGCGCCTAAATGTATGATTCCTGCTGCGTTAGGGCACTGCTGACCATATGCATAAACATGAGACATAACATCATGTCTTACAAGTTTTTCTCTTTCCCTTGCTACATCATAGTTAATATCATAGATATGACTTTGCATTTCTTTAACTTGC
Organism: uncultured Eubacterium sp.; assembly: GCA_905236225.1. Classification (GTDB taxonomy): domain Bacteria; phylum Bacillota; class Clostridia; order Lachnospirales; family Lachnospiraceae; genus Eubacterium_C. The sequence continues at coordinate 31,710 of CAJOPM010000045.1, read as the reverse complement.
TCTTCTTTTATAGGAAGTCCAAGTTCCATCTCACTTTGAGCAAGGGCAATCCACAATTTTCTCCATGTTGAAAACTTAACATCCTGTGAGAAAATATGTTGCATTTCCTTACTTGCATAACGCTGTGAAAGCGGACTACTGTATATATCTGTGCTCATCAAAGCTCCTCCTTGTAATTAATGTATATAGTCTCCTCGAATATCATCTTTAGGCGGTTCTATCGGATATTTGCCGGTAAAACACCCGTTGCAAATTGATAACCCCTGAGCCATCTCATTAAGCCTATCCAGTTTTAAATAGGCAAGAGAATCAGCTTTAATAATCTTTCTGATATCTTCAACTGAGCGATTATAAGCTATAAGCTGATTTCTTTCCGGTATATCCGTACCAAAATAACATGGCCATAAAAACGGTGGGGATGATATCCTAACATGAACTTCGCTTGCGCCGGCTTCTTTTAGCATTCCAACAATCCTATCAGACGTAGTTCCTCTTACAATAGAATCATCAATCATAATAATGCGTTTACCCTTAACAGCCTCTTTTAGAACATTAAGTTTAATTCTAACCGCTGACTCTCTTGATGATTGTCCGGGTTTAATAAATGTTCTTCCAACGTAGCCATTCTTAATGAAAGCTGTTCCGTAAGGAATTCCTGATTCCATTGCATATCCCAGCGCTGCGGGATTACCGGACTCAGGCACGCCAACAACCAAATCAGCATCCTGCGGCGAATCTATCGCCAAAAATCTACCTGCCTGGATTCTGGACTGATATACACTAACATCATCAATACGACTGTCGGGTCTTGCAAAATAAATATATTCAAATATACATCTTGCTTGTTTTGAAGCATCAAGACACATCGTTCTATCTGATTCAATTTTATTTTCAGTAATAGTAACTATCTCTCCGGGCTCAACATCTCTGACAAACTGAGCATCCAACGTCTCTAGGGCACATGTCTCAGAAGTAACAATATATGCATTGTCTCTTTTGCCTATACAAAGCGGTCTAAAACCATACGGATCCCTTGCTGCAATTAATTTCCTCGGACTTGCAATTACAAGCGAATATGCACCCTTAATTTTTTGACAGGCCTTTTTTACAGCCTCTTCAACAGACTTTGAAACAAGTCTTTCTCTTGCTATATGGTATGCTATTACTTCAGAATCAATTGTAGTCTGGAAAATAGCGCCCGTTGCCTCCAAATCACTTCTTAACTGTGCAGCATTAACCAAATTGCCATTATGCGCAAGTGCCAAAGTACCTTTTATATAATTAAGTACAAGCGGCTGTGCATTTTCAGGCACGGAAGCTCCGGCAGTAGAATAACGCACATGCCCCACTCCCAGATTACCCTGAAGTTTTGAAAGTGATTCAGATGTAAACACTTCATTGACAAGCCCCATCCCCTTATGTGATGAAACCAATCCTTTAGGGCCGGATGTATCACTTACTGCAATACCACAACTTTCCTGGCCTCTATGCTGCAGGGCAAAAAGTCCGTAATATATCGATCTTGCTACATCCTTGCCGTCAAAATCATACATTCCGAATACACCGCACTCTTCATGAAGTCCCATATCAACATCATCGCAAAAATTATCGAAATTATTATTCATTCTTTCCCTCTGTAATCAGGCTAATCCAATGCGCTTCATAACTTCTTTGTAAGCATCCTCTACTCCGCCAAGATCTCTTCTAAAGCGATCTTTGTCAAGCTTCTCCTTGGTTTTTGAATCCCAAAGTCTGCATGTATCGGGCGAAATCTCATCTGCTAATATAATAGTATTCTTATAACGACCAAATTCTATCTTAAAATCGATTAAATCTATTCCTGCTTCTTTGAAGAATTTCTTAAGAACTTCATTTACTTTAAAAGCATATTCTGTAATTTTATCTATTTCTTCTTTTGTAGCAAGCCCTAAAGCAAGTGCAAAATAAGAATTAATAAGTGGATCGCCAAGATCATCATCTTTATAACTAAACTCAAGTGTCGGGCATAATAACTCTTTGCCTTCCTCTACTCCAAGTCTTTTTGAAAAACTTCCCGCTGCAACATTTCTGATTATTACCTCTAGCGGTACTATTTCAACCTTTTTAACCAAAGTTTCGGTATTAGAAAGTTCCTCTACAAAATGAGTAGGTACACCATTTTTTTCAAGCACCTGAAATACATAATTAGTCATGCGATTATTGATCGCACCTTTACCAACTATCGTGCCTTTTTTCTCACCGTTAAATGCTGTAGCATCATCCTTGTAGTCAACAATAAGTAAGTCTTCATCGTCTGTTTTATAAACTTTCTTTGCTTTTCCTTCGTATAACTGATCAAGTTTTTCCATTATTCTATGCTCCTATCCTTAGCTTATTTTCGGGAACTTTCTTAGTATATGAAAAATATTGGGTAAAGTCAATCAATAATGCCCTTTTAGCAACCTATTATAATCACCAAATAAAGTTAATTTTTTTTACTTTCTGTTGTAATTTTGCATAATGTGGTATACTTTTTTTAAAAATTTAAGGAGGTAGATTTCTTTGGAAACAAGAGATGCTATTTTATCAAGAAAATCTATTCGTAGCTACAATGGGCAAATAACCGACGAGCAGATCAATGCTGTGCTTGAAGCAGCTAATGCTTCACCGGTTGGCATGGGTAAATACGAAGAGATTCAGCTAATAGTAATTAAGGACAAAGCACTTCTTGATGAGCTTGACAAAAATGGAGCTAATTTCTTTAACAACCCGGATGCACATCCGCTATATGGAGCTCCTGTGCTTATCCTCGTTGTATCAAAGGAAAATAATATTGCCGATGCAAACGCTGCAATGATTATACACAATATGGCACTTGCAGCTACCGACATCGGTATAGGAAGCTGTGATATATATGGCGCAATAGCCGGGCTAAACACAAATCCGGCATTAGTTAAAAAGCTTTCTTTAGAAGATGGCTTTAAGCCAATGGCAGGCATTGTAATCGGTCAAACTGATGAGACAATTTCTAAGCGTAACATCCCTGCCGATCGTATTAAGGTTAAATATATTTAATGACAGAAAAACGGTCACACAAAAGACTTCCTGTTACGTTGCATCTTAGTATTTCTGATTTATTTGCACAAGATAATATGCATATAACCAATCTTGATTCACCGATTACGGTAATTGACATCTCGGAAAAAGGCATAGGTTTTATTTCTCAATGCATATTGCCCGAAAACTACTATTTCAATGCAAACCTTTCATTTGGTTCTGATTTATCTTCTATATTTACAATAGTCAAGATAGTAAGGAGCAACGCAATAGATAATGAAACTTTTCAATATGGGGCAGTTTTCGAAGGACTGCCTCGAGATATATCAAAGCTTCTAAATAGTTATACATAAATAATCCGGCATAAAGCCGGATTATTTATGTATATGATCATATGTTTCTAATTTTTAATCAATAAAGACTCTCCTGTCATTTCACCAGGCTTTTGCAAACCCATCATTTCAATTAAGGTTGGAACTATATCCGCAAGCCGTCCACCTTCCCTAAGTGAATATCCCTCTTTATAATTAATCAGGACAAACGGAACGGGATTTGTAGTGTGAGCTGTAAAGCTCTCCTTAGTAACAGGATCAATTAGTTGTTCTGCATTACCATGATCTGCGCAAAGGAACATACAACCACCTGACTCAATAAGAGCATTATATGCTTTTCCTACGCACTCATCCACAGCTTCGACAGCTTTAATGGCCGCCTCTATAACCCCGGTATGTCCAACCATATCAGGATTTGCAAAATTAATTATAATGACATCATATTTCCCCGAAGAAATTGCTTCACATAACTTGTCGCAAACTTCATACGCACTCATTTGTGGTTTCAAGTCATATGTAGCCACTTTGGGGGAATTAACAAGTATTCTGTCTTCGCCTTTGTTTGGCTCTTCTACTCCACCATTAAAAAAGAATGTTACATGTGCATACTTTTCAGTTTCAGCTATTCTAGCCTGTGTCATATTATGATCTGATAAAAATTCACCAAATGTCTGATTAAGCTTTACCTTCTCAAACGCTATATGTGTATTCGGTATCGTAGCATCATACTGTGTAAAGCAAACATAATGAACATCTAGCTTATTTCTATCAAAGCCATCAAACGCATCAGCACAAAAAGCTCTTGTGATTTGGCGGGCTCTATCCGGTCTGAAATTATAAAAAATAACGGAATCATGCTCACAAATAGTTGCCACAGGTTTGTTATCCTCTGTTATAACAATTGGTTTAACAAACTCATCTGTCACATCATTTGAATAAGATGCAGATATTGCTTCAATCGGATCATCATAATAATCTCCAATACCTTTAGTGAGCATATCATATGCGTTCTTAACTCGATCCCATCTATTGTCACGATCCATAGCATAATATCTGCCACATATTGAAGCGATTTTGCCTGTGCCTATTTCTTTTATTTTTTGAGACAACTCCTCAATATAAGCCTTACCGGATGTCGGCGATGTATCCCTTCCATCCATAAAACAATGAATGTAAACCTTGTCTATTTTCTGTCTCTTTGCCAACTCTAAAAGTCCGTACAAATGAGTGTTATGAGAATGAACGCCTCCATCTGACAATAATCCGTATATATGGAGCGATGAATCATTCTCTTTAACGTTATTCATAGCATCAAGAAGTACTTCATTTTCAAAGAAATCTCCATCTTCAATTTCTTTGGTTATTCTTGTAAGCTCTTGATAAACAATTCTGCCTGCTCCCATATTCATATGCCCGACCTCGGAATTACCCATTTGACCATCCGGCAGACCGACAGCAAGACCACTGGCATTTCCTTTTGCCCATGGATATTTTTCCATAAGCATATCTATATTTGGCGTATTTGCAGCATAAACTGCATTTCCTTCCGTATTATCATTGAGCCCAAATCCATCTAAAATCATAAGCACTGTAGGCTTTTTATTCATATGTCTCCATCCTGTCTATAATTATTTGTAATTAACAATATTTCCAAAATCTTCCTTAAGTGCAGCTCCTCCAACAAGACCACCGTCTATATCCGGTTGTGCAAACAATTCTGCAGCATTAGATGCATTTACAGAACCGCCATACTGTATTCTAATCTCCTGTGCACACTCTTCGCCGTAGAGCTCTTTAATGCAATCTCTTATTGCTTTACACACTTCCTCGGCTTGCTCAGAAGTTGCCGTCTTACCTGTTCCAATCGCCCAAATAGGTTCATATGCAATAATAGCTTGTTTTGCCTGCTGAGCTGTAACATTGCAAAATGCAATTTTAATCTGCTTTCTAATCCAGTCTATCGTAACTTTCTGCTCTCTTTGAGTCAAGGTCTCGCCACAGCATATAATTGGTATTAATGAGTGTTCAAAAGCTTTAAGCACCTTAAGATTAACCGTTTCGTCAGTTTCGGCAAAATATTCTCTTCTTTCGGAATGACCTATAATAACATATTTTACTCCGGCATCCGTTAGCATATCCGGCGAAATCTCACCGGTATAAGCACCCTTTTCCTCAAAATACATATTCTGTGCACCAACCTTAATATTGGTACCTTTTACCGCATCCATAACCGGTATGATATCAATAGCCGGAACGCAAAATACTACATCTACATCATCACTTTTTACAAGCGGCGATAATCTTTTGCACAAATCAACTGCTTGAGTCGGTGTCATGTTCATCTTCCAGTTACCGGCTACAATCTTTTTTCTAGACATAATATATTCCTCCTAATTATTTGTCATTTGCTGCAACAATTCCCGGGAGTTCTTTACCCTCTAAAAATTCAAGAGAAGCTCCTCCTCCGGTTGATATATGCGACATTTTATCAGCTAATCCCATCTGATTAACAGCTGCTGCTGAGTCTCCTCCGCCTATAATGGTAATAGCATCCGACTCTGCTAAAGCCTGTGCTACGCTAAGCGTACCCTTTGCAAGTTTTGGGTTCTCAAACACTCCCATAGGTCCATTCCATACTACTGTTTTTGCCCCTTTTGCAGCTTCTGCAAACATTTTGGCGCTCTTAGGTCCAATATCTAATCCCATAACATCCTTGCCAATAGCATCTGCGTCAACAACCTGTGTTTGAATATCCGCATCTATTGGATCCGGAAAGCTATTAGCTACCACACTGTCAATCGGAAGCAAAAGCTCTTTTCCTAACTTTTCAGCTTTATCTATCATTTCCTTGCAGTATTTAATTTTCTCGTCATCTACTAAGGATGATCCTGTTTCGTATCCCTTAGCTTTAAGGAATGTATACGCCATTCCGCCACCGATAATCAGAGTGTCACACTTATCCAAAAGATTTGAGATAACGGCAAGCTTATCAGCGACTTTAGCGCCTCCAAGTATTGCAACAAAAGGACGCTTGGGCGACTCTACGGCATTGTTCAAAAAGTCAATTTCTTTTTGCATAAGATATCCAACTGCTGCGACACTCTTTAATGAAGCAACTCCAACATTAGAACAATGCGCTCTATGTGCTGTGCCAAAAGCATCATTTACAAATACATCACAAATTGAAGCCAAATCTTTACTAAATGCCTCTTCATTTTTCGTTTCTTCTTTTCTGTATCTTGTATTTTCAAGAAGAATTACATCTGACTCTTTCATATTTTCTATAGCAGCTCTGGCATTCGCTCCTACAACTTCGTCATCAGCTGCAAATTTAACTTCTTTATTAAGCAGCTCGGAGAGTCGCTTTGCTACAGGCGCCAAAGAAAGTGAGGGCACTGCCTCTCCTTTAGGTTTTCCAAGATGTGAACAAAGAATTAATTTAGCTTTGCCGTCTATAAGCTTTTTGATAGTAGGCAATGCTGCTATTAGACGGTTTTCATCTGTGATTTCTCCATCTTTTAAAGGAACGTTGAAATCGCATCTTAATAACACTTTCTTGCCTTTAACATCAATATCATCAACTGTTAGTTTATTAAGCATATTACTTCCCCCTATTTGTCAAGATTAACTTTAAAATCTTGTTTCGGATTTGATTTTGAAAATATCATAGAATAAACTGACCCGGCCCAATATAGACCGGGTCTTTAATAGACTGTTTAAGTTTGTTATAACCCCACCTGCGTTATGCTAAGAAGTGGAGGATTTCACCGACTGAATTAAAGTTCTGCAAGATATTTGATAGTTCTTACCATCTGTGATGTATAACTATTCTCATTGTCATACCATGAAACAACCTGAACTTGTGTACAATCTGTTCCTTCGATAGGAAGTACCATTGTCTGGGTTGCATCAAATAAAGAGCCATATGTCATTCCAATAACATCACTTGAAACAATCTCTTCTTCATTGTATCCAAATGATTCATTGGCTTGCGCTTTCATAGCTTGATTAACCTGTTCTTCTGTAACCTTACCTTTTACTGTTGCGATAAGTATTGTAGTTGAGCCTGTAGCCGTAGGAACTCTTTGAGCCGAACCAATTAATTTGCCATTAAGTTCAGGTATAACAAGTCCTATTGCCTTAGCTGCACCTGTACTAGCAGGAACAATATTTACTGCAGCTGCTCTTGAACGTCTAAGATTGCCCTTTCTTTGTGGTCCGTCAAGAACCATCTGATCACCTGTATATGCATGAATAGTGCTCATGATACCGCTTTGAATAGGAGCTAAATCATTAAGTCCTTTTGCCATAGGTGCAAGACAGTTTGTAGTACACGAAGCAGCTGAAATAATATTATCATCCGGTGTAAGTTTTGTATGGTTAACATTATATACTATTGTCGGAAGATCATTGCCGGCCGGAGCAGATATAACAACCTTTCTAGTGCCTGCTTCAATATGTTTAGCAGCTTTATCTTTAGAAGTATAGAATCCGGTACACTCAAGCACCACATCAACCTTAAGCTCTCCCCACGGAAGATTTGCAGCATCAGCCTCTGCATATATCTTAATCTTCTTTCCGTCTACAGTAATGGAATCTTCATCAGCTGTAACTTTGTCAGCCTCATCAAGTCCTATGTAACGTCCTTGTGAAGAATCATACTTAAGAAGATATGCAAGCATCTTAGGACTAGTAAGATCATTGATTGCAACAATCTCATATCCCTCGGCACCAAACATCTGTCTAAATGCCAATCTACCAATACGTCCAAATCCGTTAATTGCTACTCTTACAGCCATATTTTCTCCTCCTAAATTATGTTGTAAATTAATGTTCAATAATTATTTTAGCCAAAGTAATATTAAAATTCAAGACTTTACTATTATTTACGCTTCATCTATTGCCTTGCCTATATCATCACGCATATACTTGTTGGAAAAATCAACCCAAGCTGTTGCTTTATATGCATTATTTCTAGCATCTTTCAAATCATTTCCTTTTGCCGTAACACCTAAAACGCGTCCACCGTTTGTAACAATTTTACCGTTTGCATCAAACTTGGTTCCGGCATGGAAACAATAATATCCATCATTACTGTCAAATTTATCAAGCCCAGTAATTTCGAATCCCTTATCGTATTTAACCGGATAACCATCAGAAGCCAAAACAACACATACCGCTGCATTATCCTCAAACTCTATGTCAATTTTATCAAGACTGCCATCTATACAAGCCAAGCAAACATCTATGATATCTGTTTTCATTCTCGGAAGCACAACCTGCGCCTCAGGATCTCCAAACCTGGCATTATACTCAAGTACCTTAGGACCTTCTTTCGTAATCATAAGTCCGAAAAATATGATTCCTTTAAATTCTCTGCCTTCGCTTCGCATTGCATCAACTGTAGCCTGATAAATTTTTTCTTTACAAATTTTATCAACTTCGTCAGTATAAAACGGGCTAGGCGAAAACGTTCCCATTCCGCCAGTATTTAGACCTTTATCGCCATTTAGCGCCCTTTTATGATCCTGTGATGAAGGCATAATCTTGATATGCTTTCCATCGCAATATGAAAGCACGGAAACTTCTCGTCCGGTCATAAATTCTTCAATAACCATACGACTCCCGGCAGTTCCAAACTTCTTGTCTTCCATAATCTGCTTTACGCCGTCTTTTGCTTCCTCATAAGTATTGCAAATAAGAACGCCTTTTCCAAGAGCAAGTCCGTCTGCCTTAAGAACAACCGGCATCTTGGCGTCTTTGAGATACTCTATCGCCTCTTGTGCATTTTCAAATACCTCATATGCAGCAGTCGGAATATTATATTTTTTCATAAGGTCTTTTGAAAAAGCCTTGCTTCCTTCTAAAATCGCAGCCTTTTTTGATGGCCCGAATACTTTTAGATTTCTGCTTTCAAATACATCAACAATGCCTCCTACAAGAGGATCATCCATACCCACAATTGTAAGATCAACATTATGTTCTTTAGCAAAATCGGCCAATTTTTCAAATTCCATTGCTCCTATCGGCACACACTCAGCAATAGATGCTATTCCGGCATTACCGGGTGCGCAATAAATTTTCTGCGCCTTGTCAGAGCGTCTTACGCTTTCGCAAATTGCATGTTCTCTTCCGCCACTACCTACTATCAGTATGTTCATATCTGTAAATTCCTCACTGTATTATTTATCAATAATCGTTTTGTTATCTTTGACCGTTACTTTACCTGCTGCAATAAGATCTATTGAGCGCGGCATAATAATCCATTCTGCCTGTTCCATTACTCTTCTTTGAAGCACCTGCGGTGTATCATCGCTTTTTACCTCAACTGCTTTTTGCATAATGATTGGCCCTGTATCAGTGCCTTCATCAACAAAATGAACAGTGGCCCCGGTTAATTTAACTCCTCTTTCTAATACTGCTTCATGTACTCTAAGTCCATAATAGCCCGTACCACAAAATGATGGTATTAAAGAGGGATGAATGTTTATAATTTTGTTTTTATATTTTCTGATCATCTTAGGCGGAATAACCACCATAAAGCCGGCAAGCACAACCAAATCCGGCTTATATTCATCCACCCCGGCTATAAGTGCATCTTCAAACTCTTCTCTTTTATCAAATGTCTTAGGACTGATGCACTTGCAGTCAATTCCGGCTTTCTTTGCTCTTTCTAAAGCAAACGCTCCCGGATTATTACTTATTACACCGACTATTTTTGCATTGTTAATCGTCTTATTATCCAAAGCATCAATGATAGCTTGAAGATTAGTTCCGCCGCCGGATACTAATACGCAAATCTTTAGCATAATGTAACTCCTTTATCGCCGTCCTTTATCTCTCCTATAACATACCCTTTCTCACCGGCAACCTTTATAGCCTCGAATACTTTATCAACATTTTCGCCCGATACTGCCAAAACCATTCCTATTCCCATGTTGTATGTATTATACATAACTTTTTCTTCAACATCGCCCTCTTTGGCTATAAGTCTGAATATCTGCGGTACTTCATAACTGTTCTTGTTAATTATAGCTGTTTTATTTTCCGGCAGCATACGAGGAACATTCTCATAAAAGCCTCCGCCTGTAATATGCGAGCATGCTTTAATTTTAACTCCTGCTTCTTTAATATTATGGAGAGCCTTGACGTAGATCTTTGTCGGCTCTATTAAAGCTTCGCCAAGTGTTGTTCCCAACTCGTCATAATGTTTGAACAATCCGTCTTTAGTCATTGGAAATACATTTCTAACGAGCGAGAATCCATTTGAGTGAACGCCTGAAGAAGCCAATCCGATCAAAATATCCCCTGCAGATAAATCTTTTCCGGTTATTATATCTTCCTCATCAACAATACCTACGGCAAAACCGGCCAGATCATATTCATTCTCGGGATAAAATCCCGGCATCTCTGCTGTCTCTCCGCCTATAAGCGCTGCATTTGATAATTTGCATCCTTGGGCCACGCCACTTACAATTGTTGCAATCTTTTCAGGATAATTCTTGCCGCATGCAATATAATCAAGGAAAAACAAGGGTTCTGCCCCTGCACACGCTATATCGTTTACACACATTGCCACACAATCTATTCCGACTGTATCGTGTTTGTCCATAATAAAAGCCAATTTAAGCTTGGTTCCAACTCCATCTGTGCCTGATATAAGTGTCGGTTTATTCATATTTTTGAATCTTTCAATTGAAAATGCGCCCGAAAAACCTCCAAGATTGGTCAAAACCTCAGATCTCATAGTCTCTTGAACGTGTTTTTTCATAAGTTCGACTGACTTATATCCTGCTTCAATATCAACTCCGGAATTCTTGTAATCCATAAAATATATATCCTCCTGAAATTAGTTGTATTCTTTGTATCCTACTTCGCTTAACCTATTGTCTTTTGCTATAACCTGATTTTTTAAATCTTCTGAATAAGCTTTTATTTTAGATAACAATTCGCCATCACTGACAGCTAATATTTTGGCCGCAAGCAAAGCTGCATTTGCTGCTCCTCCAATTGCCACGGTTGCCACAGGTATTCCCGTAGGCATCTGCACTATAGAATAAAGCGAGTCTCTTCCTCCAAGTGAAGTAGTATGCATTGGCACACCAATAACCGGAAGATTAAAAATTGCTGCGCACATTCCGGGGAGATGAGCTGCCATTCCCGCCCCTGCAATAATAACCTTAATACCTTTATCTTCGGCATTTTTGGCATATTCAAAAAATTCATCCGGCTCCCTGTGTGCAGAAATAATTCTCATCTCAAACTCAATTCCGAGTTTTTCAAGAATATCTGCCGCTTTCTTCATGACGGGCATGTCTGAATCAGAACCCATTACAATACTAACCTGTGCCATAATTATTCCTCCTGATTATCTAAGGGCTTATTAAGAGCATCGCACCCTTGCAACACAAACCGCCCTTTATTAATAATATCTATTGTACTACCATCATCAGTAACTACATATATTCTATCTAATTCATCAAATGGTATTGTTATATCCGTATGACAGTTAAAATATGCCTCCGATATATCATCGCGTCTCTTAATCGATATTTCGTTATCTTTTGCTACAATTTCCTTACTGTTTGGATTATATACCCTAATATCTTCAGCATAACTGTAACATGTATCACCAACCGCAAAATGAGGTCCCGTCTTTTCTGCAATCAAAATTGGCAGTCTGTCAAATATACTATATTCCTTTGCCATTTTATACGCTGTTGTATTAGTGCCTATTGCAAATTCTCCCATAGGAAGTTTTTCATGATTTGCAAGTACATTCTCCAACACATACTTAACCGACTCATCCTTATCATCAAAATTGTCGCAGCTGTATTCAACGGCCATTCCATCTTCAAATCTAATCTTAAGATTAGTATATTTGAGCTTGTTTAAGTAAACTTCCTTTACATGAAGCAACCCATATGTTCCTTGAAGTGTTGGCGATGTAAAGACCTCACCGACCGGAATATTGACATCGGCTACACAATTTTCAAATGCTGTCTGCATAAGGGGGTTATCGAGCTTTTTAATTTTGATTGTAAGGTCTGTAAGATTATCATCTCTTCCTGTAACCCTTACAACATCAGCTTTATCAAGTTCATCAATAATACTCTGCTGAATTTTTTGATATTGTTTATAGTCAAGTGTATTTATCTTAATGGTCTCATCAAATATTTTCTCATAGTTATCACCAATTTCCGGTATCGGGAAAGCTATAATCGTAAAGCTTCTTTCCTCGCCTATAATATATTTATTAGTGATTTGTGCAGCCTTGCTTTGGTAATCAACAAACAATTTCTGCTGATGAGCATCAATCTTAAACCGTCCTTCTTTAAATTCCGGCGAGAAAGGATTATTGCCGAAAACCTCTATCACCGCAGGCCCTGCTACCAATGCAGCTTTATCTTTGTTTTTTTCATATACATCTCTTAGCACTTCAAGTCTTCTATCCAAAAATGATTTGTCAAGAAAATACCCCATATCCATCTGATGATCGTAATCATACTGCGGATTAATACCGGTGGTATAACATCCCGCCTTACCGGTTCTCATAGATGTATATGAAGATATTTTTTCTCTGGATATCGCCACATTTAATCCAAGCTCGGCAAAGTTTGCTATAGATGCTTTAACTACTCTTTCAAACCCAATTGGATACGTTATTTGTACAACGGATTTTTTTGACAAATCCTTACCTGTAACCTCAAATCCGATTCTGTATCCTTCAGTGTAAGTATCTGCAATTTTCTTAATTTTATCAGCGCTTAGTGAGTTTAAATACTTAGCAGTATTAATCTCGTTATTCGATATATAACTGCCATATTTATATAAATATCTCAAATCCGAAAGATCACTGTTAGTAATAATATCCTTAAAAAATTCTTCTTTAGGATCTATAGATGTAATTATTGCATCTGCACTGAACCATTCAGTATAATCATGGAAAAACGATTTGACGGCATTTTTTGCATCTTCAAGTTTGAATTCATCTGCTGAAAAAATCCCGTACACTTCAAGAAACAATTCTAAGAGTATCGTAATATTCGCTATTCTAAGCTCAAAGGCATAATATACAATTGCTCTTAACTCCGAATACAGAAAACTTAAAAAAGCTCCGATCCTTATTCCCAATTTACTGTTCGCATAATCAGGATTAAGAAATGATGTATTATAGTTATCTATAAATAAATCATTATATAGGCGTTTATTTATATCTTGCATTTCTTCAAAAGATAATGCATAAAAGCTACCATCCGAAATAGATGTTAGAATTTCATCTACACAGATTATAAACTGAGCGCATTCATTAAAAAATTCCTGCTGCTCAGTTTGTCTTTCGGATGGTATTAATCTGATTCTGTCTATAGCAAGCTCGTATCTGTCAGCTGCTATCTCATTACGCTCTTTGTACAAATTCGAATATTTCATATTTGATCAACTAGTCCTGTCCTAAAAATGTATCTTTCATTTTGTATGCCGCATTTTTAAGTCTGTCTTTTATATCTTCATACTCTTCTTCGTAATCGTCATACTTTTTATCTTTAATAAATGCATCATATATCTTGTATATGATATAACCTATAATTGCTAATGCTGCTAAAGTTCTGATCGCTCTGCCAAATGCTCTCATAGAAACCTCCTTTAAAACAATTTATAACATATTTATATCTTACCACAACATATATGTCTAAATAAAGCAAAAACCGCCGATATAATATCGGCGGCTGTAATAGCGAAGGGGAGACTCGAACTCTCGACACCACGGGTATGAACCGTGTGCTCTAGCCAGCTGAGCTACTTCGCCATATGATGCGATAAATCTATCGCTTGATATAGAGGTATGTGCCTCTATAATGGGACCTACAGGGCTCGAACCTGTGACCCTCTGCTTGTAAGGCAGATGCTCTCCCAGCTGAGCTAAGATCCCAATTGATTGTCGAATGACCGACTGAGACAGTATACTATTTGTATATATATAAAGTCAAGCTTTTTTATTATTTTTTCATATTCTTTTTGTTCGAAAGATAAAATGGCGCTATCTTTTGAAATGCCGAGTTTATTATCCGTTGGTTGTTTACCCCTCTTGTTAGGGCAACTTTCTTTTCTATAAAGTCCTTTAACTTAACCATATATTCATCTTCTGTTATCTCTCCATCAGATACAAAGGTAAGGCCTTTTTCCCAGCTTGCTGTTAGCTCGGGATTAAGAAGCGCTCTTATAGAACAATATACAACATCATAAATCAGCTCACCTAAAAGCGTGGGGGTAATTATCTGTGTTTTTTTGTTAAGCGACATATATTTGTTTGTAAAAAGTTTTTTTAGGATTTCAGCTCTGGTTGCCGATGTCCCGATTCCCGACCCCTTTATTTGTTCTCTAAGCTGCTCATCTTCAATAAGCTGACCTGCATTTTCCATAGCGAGAATAATAGAGCCCGAATTGTATCTTTTAGGCGGTGATGTCTCTCCTTCTTTAATCTCAAAACTATTAACACAAACCTTCATTCCCTTTTTTAGATTTTTTAGCTTATCTATTGCTACGCCATCTTCATGTTCTAAAGATTCATCTGAATTTTTTTTAGAAAATGTATAATTCATCAAATCAAGATATCCGGCCTCTTTAAGCACTTTAAACGAAGCTGTAAATGTCTCATTTGATATATTTAAAACAAGACTCACCTTCTGATATTGTGCGCTTGGATAAAATATTGCCAAAAACCTTCTTACTATAACTTCATATATTTTAACCTGAATAGCTGTAAGATTGGCTGCCGCTTTAATTCCCTGTCCTGTAGGTATTATTGCATAATGGTCGGTTATAAGCTTATCGTTTACATATTTGGTTTTTGAAATATTTTTATACGTTCCATTATCAAGTATATACTGTGCAGATTTTGCTACCGCTCTAAGATTAGTAAGACCATTTATATTTTTATATATTTCCTTAGCTACAGCTGTTGATAAAACTCTTGCATCTGTCCTCGGATATGTTACCAGTTTTTTTTCATACAACTCCTGTACATTTTTAAGGGTTTCATCAGGACTAATCTTAAATAGCTTCGAACAGTCATTTTGAAGCTCTGCAAGATTATATAAAAGCGGCGGATTTTTCTTTTCTGTTTTCCTTTGAATACTTGTAACTTCCATTTTGCCTTCGCACTCATTTTCTAAATCTTTTGCAAAATGATTTGCCACATCTTTATCCAAAAATCCATTATCTCTATATATCTTGTCAGTATTAAAATACCTTGATGTTTCTGATAGTTTCCATTCAGCATCGAATTCAAAGCCATTGTAATTCATTTTAGACAATATCTTATAAAACGGCGTTTTTACAAATTCTCTTATCTGCCTTTCTCTTTTTACAACCATTCCCAAAACACATGTCATTACGCGTCCTACAGATATAACAGCATATTTTTTGTTTAACAGTCTTGCTAAAGTATCTCCATATTTGAGAGTAAGGACTCTGGTAAAATTAATCCCCATAAGGTAATCTTCTTTGGCTCTAAGATATGCCGCGCTCGATAAATTATCATACTCTGACCAATCTTTTGCGCTACTTATTCCTCTTTTTATTTCTTCATCGGTCTGCGAATCTATCCATACTCTTTTTCTGATCTTGTTTTCAACCTGCGCCATTTGATCCACAAGTCTGTATATATACTCCCCCTCTCTTCCGGAGTCAGTACAAATATAAATCACATCGACATCATCTCTATTTAACAGTTTTGATACGATATCATATTGATTTTTTGCCGATGGAATAATCTCGTACTTAAAAGTATCCGGAATAAAGGGCAGCGTATCAAGCCGCCATTTTTTGTACTTCATATCATAGCTTTCAGGATAACTCATGGTCACCAGATGCCCTACGCACCAGGTGACCACGTATTTATCTGACTCTATATATCCCTTTTTTGAAGACGTTGCCATTCCTAAAACTCTTGCGAATTCTCTTGCAACTGATGGCTTTTCGGCAATGAATAAAGACTTTGCCATATATAATCTCCTTACAGTGAACCAATATCTATAAGCACCACACTACTAAGTTGGCTTTCAAGTGCCTTTAATTTCTCATTAAAACTTCCGGATGCAAAAATATAATAATACTTAGGCTTAATCTTAGCTTTGTTCGCAGCTTCAAGAAGCTTCTTAAAATCTTCATCCGTAACTATATCTTCCTTCCAGAAACATTTAGCGACAAGCTGCTCACGTATATCATTTTGAGCAACAATATCAATACTTCCGCTCTTTCCCTGCCACGTGCCGATATTTTTAATCTCAAGAGGCAGTTCATTACTATAGTTCATAAGCATTAGATATTCTCTGCATATTTTAATGAAATATCTATCCAAATAAATATCTAGTTTGTTTTCTATATGTTTTGCGTAAAATTCATCGCCGGTCAATCTATCAAGGTCGTTCAAATTAGGATAAATAAATCTAAACCAAAAATCTATAAAATTATTCTTGATTGCATATACACCTTTTTTGGCATTTTGCCATCCGCCTGTATCAAAGGATTCAATTTTCTCTACCACATCAAATGCCGCAAGATTTTTAAGATATACGCTTATCTTTGCTCTTGAAAAACCTGTACTTTTGTATAATTCATTAAGCTTGGTATTTCCCGATGCAATAGCATACAAAATTGTATTATATACAGAAATTTCCCTTAGTTCAGAAGAGAGAAATTTCTCTGCTTCATCATATAATGAACCTTTTTTATTAAGCACCAGCTTTTTGATATTATCCTCAACCGAAGATGACTGGTCAATATAAGAAAGATACCTGTTTACCCCGCCGAACACTCCGTAAAGTTTAACAAGTTCTTCTATCGAATAATCCTCAAACGCTCTTACTGTATCTAAAAAGCTCCATTCTTCTATCTTTTCAAGATAAACTTTGTCTTTATATTTATTATTGTTGATACATTCGATAAATTCTTTATTAATCCATGGGATTTCAGAACATGTAAGAACTATCATCAGATTAAATCTATCGTTTAAATCGATAAGTTGATTAAAAAAAGTATCATCTTTTTTAAAAATCAGTTCAAATTCATTAATTATAATAAGAGTTTTATCGTCGGAATTATCAAGTACTCCCTCTATTATCGACTCAAAATCACAATCATCTTTTTCGCTAATATCTATGCCAAGCTCTTGAGCGAAAAATTCAAGCTGTAATTTGCAAGATGCGTTTCTTGAAATATAGCTGATGCACTTCTTGCCGGTAGCAAACTGCTTAACTATCTCATTCTTTCCTACACCTTTTCTGCCATACAAAACAGCTATCGGGCTGTGAGATTTATTATATAATTTATCAAGTGTTTTAATTTCACTGTTCTTACTATTCAAACTAATTATCCCACCTTATAACAAATGTTATATCTTTTTTTAATTTTCTCACATCAGATAGATAATGTCAATTTCCCAACATCTTAGCAAGGCCTTAAACAACACATCCATAACAAATTAATTGCCGCTATTGTTGCACATACCTTACCCATTGTTGAGCCAAAGGGATTCTCAAATCCATAACCATTACCCATTTGCGTATACCACTGCGCCCCCATCTGCAACTGATTATATAGTTGCCGGTACTGAACATTATCAGGATCTAATTCGATGGCTCTTTTTGCAAATTGAATTGCATTAGCAGTATTGCCCAATCCCGCATGTGCTGCCGCACTATAATAATACCATTCGCCCATTCTTGCCGAAAAAGGTATTTCTTCAAGAGTTCTTAATGCCTGCTCAAAATATCGATTATTTATATAATTGGCAGCTGCTCGGTATTTAGTATAGTACTGCTGATAAGCGCCGTTATTTGCCCCGCTATACGTACCGGATGAATGAAAGCTTTGAGAATCACTGTAGTTATAACTGTATCCTGCTTGTCTTTCTTTCATTATTTGATCATAAGCTTGCTGAACTTCTTTGAATTTTTCTTCAGCCTGTTTTTTATTAGGATTATTAACATTTGCATCAGGATGATATTTCCTGGAAAGTTTTCTGTATGCTTTTTTTATTTCATCATCTGTAGCACTCGATGATACGCCTAAAACACTATAGGGATTAATCATTATTAAATTTCCCCTTTTCTTTTATTGGTTCTTATTTTAAACCTGGACCACACACCACAATATAATATATTTCTGAGAATATCGACATACATTAAAATAGGCAATCTTTCAAACGCTTTAGAGCACTCACTCATCATACTTGAAAGCATCAATCTGCACAGCATATCAAAGTCTTTTTTATTCTCATTAAACAGATTAATCAAGGGATTAAAATCGTTGTTTTTTATATCTTTTTCCACATCATCAAAGGCATCCATAAGGTAAATGAATTTTCCCATATAATACCCCATAATTTTAAGGTCTTTTGCCCAGATATCGTCCTGTCTATAGACAAATATCTCTGAGAGCATATCGGCCGTAAACGATGATATGTAATCTATATTTGTTTCATTGTTGCTTTCTGCTTTATCAAGTTTATCAATATAATCTTCTATTGCCTTACTTTGCCTTTTATACTTTGACCTGATCCTTTCATAATCTTTGTCAAATATCCTGGTAAGCATATGCCTAGAATAAGACCTGTTGTCTTTATAATCGTCTTTAAAATTTTGATATGCAAACAAAACATTCATATCTGCAGCATAATTCGTCGCATCATTTACCCATATCTTTCTTTTTTTAGCCGGATGAATAGGGCAATGATACATAATCTCATCATTATTTAGTTCGTATAAACCACTAAGCAATATGATCAAAAATGTCATATCAAAATTAACAAGCATTCGCCCCTTAATGCCGCAGTTTCTTCGTAGAACATCACACAGGCCACAATAAAACGCTTTGTAATGTTCTTTAGAATCATCATTAAGCTGGGCTTCATCGACATTTATATATCCAAACATATTTACCTTCTGTTAAGCAAACAATAATCAGCATCTTAAATGCACTACTCTTAGGTCCTTTTGATAAACTCATTTGTACAACGCGGACACTTGATCATAATACGCCCTTTCCCTCTTGGAACTCTGACTGTTTGATGACATGCCGGGCATTTATAAAATCTATATTCTTTGCTTTGACTTGCCATAGATTTATATTTCCTGAATTTTGAAAATATCTTATTTTTTAAAAATAAAAATTTTTGGTTCTCCGCATATCTTTGGGAAATATTTCTCGAAAACATTCTGTAGTAACTAAAAATCAGTAAAATTACAGCAACAATATAGAAAAACCTTACAGTAAATAAAGACAAGACAAAAAGGACTACAGTTATTATAAGCAAAAACTTATTAAGTTCATCTTGTCCGCCATATCTTCCTTGCATAAATCTTTGTATTTTTTCTCTCATAGCTAACCTCTATTCAAGTCTCGCTCGCGAGACTTGGCGCGGGATTTGCGTCAGCTTTAGCTGACGCAAATCCCTGCGCATCCTCGCGGAGCGTATATCTCATTTAGCCGTTATTTATTATTAAGAGCGGGACTATAAGCCGGGTTATGTATCTGACGATCATCTATCTAGGATAATCGTTGCCGATTATCTCAAGCGACCTACCTAAAGCTGGCGGGCCACGTAAACGCTTTATTCGGTCTTGCTTCGGATGGGGTTTACAATGCGCCCTTCGTCACCGGAGGGCCGGTAGTCTCTTACACTGCCGTTCCACCCTTACCATCTAAAGATGGCGGTACACTTTTCTGTTGCACTGGCCTTGGAGTCACCTCCACCGGACGTTATCCGGCATCCTTGCCCTATGAAGCCCGGACTTTCCTCGTCTGTATCATAAGATGCAGCCGCGATCGTCTGTCCCACTCTTAAATATCAACAATTAATCGCTTCCTATACGTTAAAGACACTGCCGCCTATAAATTCTCTGATAATTGAATTGTAATTAATTCCTTCAGAAGGCATAGGCAATACATAATCCATAAGTTTTAAAAGCCTTTTAGCCTCCACATACTCCCTTTCAGATCTATCGATTGCATAAAGTTGCGGTTGTGCAAAAGGCTTTAAGACAGAAAGCTCATATATAAGCGCTGAGTTAAACATCACATCCGCTTTATCCTGGAAAGGAAAGATATGCTTTTCTTCTCCTCGTCTTACAGATCCCCAACTTCTGATTGTACTTTTTGCATCAGTTCCTCTGGTTCTTGCGTCTCTGACTATTCTTCTTAATAGTCTTCCATCTGTTGTTGAAAGTAAATTATGCTCATCAATATTAAGCTGTGTTAAAGCACTTATATATATTCTAAATATGTTCTCTTTCGGGATGGTCTTACAAAGTTTTTCATTAAGCCCGTGAATCCCCTCAATAACAAGCACATCATTACCTTGAAGTTTTATTTTTTTGCCACTGTCTTCACTTCTTCCGTTAACAAAGTTAAATTTTGGCAAATTTATTTCTTCATGGTTTAAAAGTTTGTTCATATCTTCCTCGAACAATTCTACATTAAGCGCCTCTAAGCACTCAAAATCCGGCAGATTGTCGGGACCTATAGGTGCCTGATCTCTGTCTTTGTAAAAATCATCAAGACTTATCAGGTGCGGAAATGCGCCATGTGCCAATAGCTGTATGCAAAGCCTGTTGGCAAATGTGGTCTTGCCGGACGAGGATGGTCCTGCAACCATAACGAACTTTTTATTTTTATCACTGCATATCTTCTCAGCAATTTCGCCTATTTTCTTTTCCATAAGCGCTTCTTGCACAAGCACTAATTCACGTCCAAGGCCGTTGGTTAGAGCTTCGTTAAAAGCACCTATCGTGCCTGAATTAAGCATCGATCCCCAATTTGATGCTTCATCTAATACTTTAAATATCTTATTAGACGGCTTAAATTCTGCTGTAAGCTTGGTGTTCTCGTTAGGAAACAATAGCACAAATCCATCTTCATACAAGTCCAAATCGAAATATTTAAGATATCCGGTATTTGGCACCATATACCCATAATAATAATCGCAATATCCGTCTATTTCATATACATTCATTTGAGAGCTTGAACGGTATTTTAAGATAAGCTCCCTGTTATACATTCCCCATTTCCTATACATTTTTCTGGCTTTATCAGTGTGCCATTCTTTTTTGACAATAGGAATGTTTTCATCGCTTAATCTAAGCATCTCGAGTTTAATTGAAAGCAAGAAACTTTTATCTATTTGTTTCATTCCATCAATTCTAAAAAAATATCCTTGCGATATGCTGTGACACACCCTTACTGTAAGTTTTTTTTCTTTGTAAAGGTTGTCTATAGCTTTTTGAAGAAGCATACTCATACTGCGTCTATAAGCGCTTCTTCCAGCAGGATCAGCTGTAGTGATAAATTTAAGGTTATCACATTGCTCAACCTTTTTATCCAATTCTCTAAGCTTGTTATCGCTTAGAACCAAAACAATATCATCTTTGTAGTCCTTTTGATATTCATTTGCTATCTCAAGATAAGTGGTTTCTTCATCATATTCTTTTGTAACTGAATTAATATTTAATTTAACCGCCATATATCATTCCTCAAATCGTGCGAGTGCTTTATCAATAAAGTTACGATACTTAGTAACTTCTTCATATCTGGATTTAGATGCACTGTTTTTAGTGTTAAGGTTTGCTTTAAGTTTATTGGTAATATTATCGTTTATTATAATTTCTTTCATCAAATAATCTTTTAGAATATGATCTTTTCTATCAAGAAGCAGCTTACCAAAATATTCATCTTCGCTAAGTTCATGTTTAATCGTTGAGGGTATTCCTTTGAAGTAAACTCTCATCATGGGATAATATTTGCCATCTTCAAGGACTATCTTTTCATCTGTTATCTTATATCCTTCATTTGTGAGGAACAATCTAAATTGTGCTGCATTAGACTGTGGCTGCAAGATAATCTCTGAAACTTCATGGCATATATCTTCGCCCCTTTTTATAATATCCATCATAAGATCTGCGCCCATGCCTGCCATGACAATGCTCGAAACCTCACCCAAACTGTATTTTTCAAGCCCATTGGAAAGCCTTAACGAGATATATTCCTGCAAATTATATAATTTAACATTTTCTAAAGCACGATTTAAGGGCCCCATATTAACATCTGATGCTATGGCGCCCCTAATTTTACCTTGTTGAACCAAATATATGGGTATATATCCGTGATCTGTTCCAATATCAGCTAATATACCGTCTGACGAAACAAGACTTGCAACATTTAAGAGACGTTCTGAGAGTTTCATTTTACTCAAGATAATCTTTAAGCTTTCTACTGCGCGATGGATGACGCAGTTTTCTTAAAGCTTTTGCCTCAATCTGTCTTATTCGTTCTCTTGTAACATTAAATTCACGTCCAACTTCCTCTAATGTTCTGGCTCTTCCGTCATCCAATCCAAATCTGAGCGTAAGAACCTTTTGTTCTCTTTCAGTAAGAGTTCCTAAAACTTCATCAAGTTGTTCTTTAAGAAGTGTAAATGTTGCCGCCTCTGCCGGAACCGGTACATTCTCGTCTTGAATAAAATCGCCAAGGTGAGAATCTTCCTCCTCGCCAATAGGCGTCTCTAATGAAACGGGTTCCTGTGAAATCTTTAAGATTTCTCTAACTCTTTCAACCGGCATCTTCATTTCTTCAGCAATTTCTTCAGGTGTGGGTTCTCTGCCAAGTTCCTGTAAAAGCTGTCTTGAAATACGAATTAATTTATTTATAGTCTCAACCATATGAACAGGAATTCTGATAGTTCTTGCCTGATCGGCTATAGCCCTTGTTATCGCCTGTCTTATCCACCATGTTGCATAGGTACTAAACTTATATCCCTTCTGATAGTCAAATTTTTCTACAGCCTTAATAAGACCTAAATTACCTTCCTGAATAAGGTCTAAAAATAACATTCCTCTTCCTACGTATCTTTTTGCGATACTTACAACAAGGCGCAGGTTTGCCTCTGCTAATTTTTTCTTAGCATCTTCACCCTGACCGATAATATTTTTAAGTTCTTTTTCTTTCGCTTTTCTTTCTTCAATTAAAGCTTCATCATCAGGCATCTCGCTCTTTTTGAGCTCGTTATATTCTTTTAAAGCCGCAAGGCCGCTTTCCATCTTCTGAGCAAGCTCAATTTCTTCCTCAGCAGTAAGCAGCGGTACCTTGCCAATCTCCTTAAGATACATCCTAACAGGATCTTCAATAGATACATTGTCAGGTACGGATAAATCAATCTTAGATATGTCATCTTCCTCTTTGTTTTCCGCAGCAAGAATGATATCATCCGAAACATCTTCATCCATATTGGAAATCCTTAGAACATCTACTCCACTGCCCTCAATCTGTTCTAATATCTTTTCCATCTGTTCCGCATCTAAAGGCTGATCTTTAAATGCATCCATGATTTCTTGGTATTCAATAATGTTTTTCTTTTTCTTTGCAGCCTTAATCAGCTCTTTTGTTTTTTCAGCTATTAACTTCTCGTCCATTAAGAATATTCATCCTTTCTACTAGCCATTAATACATGGACAATTTTTATTTAAATAATTATCCTACCGCTCTTTAACTTATCAAGACGTTTTTTGTTTTCTATGTATTTTTGCTGTCCCTCAATGTCATCGTCTGCAAGATTAGCAAGAGTATTTTCTATGCTATTTTCCTTTATTTTGATAATGATATCATATAAGGCTTTATTTCTTGCTTCTTGCGACTCAATCATCTCAAGCGGTGTATTAAAGATATCTGCGACTTTTCTTTGTGACTGTTCATCTTCAAATTCACTTACAAGCGCCGCAGGATTCATACGACCATTCGCAGCCTGTTCAAAAAGTCCCGAAGCAATTTGGTGCATAAATTCATCTGTAAAATCCTCAGCAGTAATGTACTCAGACACCCTATCTATGAGGCCTTCTTGTTGCACAATCCATGTCAGGAGCATTTTTTGGCTTTGAAGCGTGGCATCTTCCTTTTTGTGTGATTGTATCCCGCTTTTTAGCGGCTTACTTTTCTTGCTTTCATACCCTTTTGCGGCCTGAACGCTAACAGCACTTTTAATATCATCAATAGGAATTGAATATTTTTGAGCCACACTTTGAATATACGAATCCATCTCTATGCCTTTTTCAAGTGTCAATATCAACGACGAAACCTCCTGAAAAAACCTTGTTTTTTCAGCAGGATCATTCATGTCATATTTTTTCTCTATTTGATCAAGTTCAAAATAAAAACCGTTTTGCGCCTGATTAATACGCTCTTCGTATTCATCAGCGCCAAGATTTTTAATGAACTCATCGGGATCTTTGTAAGGCTCCATATGAATAATTCGACTGCTGATTCCAAATTGTCTTAGAATAGGAATTGCTCTAAGAGCCGCCTTGGTGCCGGCTTTATCACTGTCATAGCAAAGATAAACACTTTCAACCCTTAGTCTCTTTAAAAGACTTGCATGTCCAGGTGTAAGCGCCGTCCCAAGTGTTGCAACAGCATTATCAAATCCTGCTTGATGCAGTGTGATAACATCCATATATCCTTCACAAAGAATGAAACCTTTACGTTTTGATTTTTTTGCAAAATTAAGTCCATAAAGATTTCGCCCTTTATCAAATACAATCGTCTCGGGAGAATTCAAATATTTAGGCTCCCCATCTCCCATTACACGGGCACCGAATCCAATCACATGGCTTCTTTCATCCATAATAGGAAACATTGCCCTGTTCCAAAATCTATCTCGTCCGCCTGTTTTTTCTTCAATATTGCAAACACCGGACTTCTTAATTATATCGTCTAAATAGCCCTGTTTTTTAAGAGCATTGTATAAATCATTACTGTATTGGCTTGAATATCCAAGCCCAAAATGCGCTATAGTACTATCACTTAGTCCTCTTGATTTAAAATAATCCAAAGCTCTTTTTCCCATATTATTATGAAGAAGACTATAAAAATACTTTGCGGCATATTTATTAATCTCAAGTACAACGCTTCTATCACTGACTTCTTTTGCTGCCTCTTTAGACATATCGCTTTGCGGAAGCGAAATCGATGCACGTGCTGCCAATTCCTTAACTGCTTCAGGAAATGTCATATTCTCATATTCCATAAGAAAAGTAAAAACATTTCCGCCGGCGCCGCATCCAAAACAATGATAAAGTTGTGTGTCAGCTGATACACTAAATGACGGGCTCTTTTCAGCATGAAACGGACAAAGGCCTACATAACTGTTGCCTTTTCGTGTGAGGTTAACATATCCGGATATTATATCTACTATGTCATTACTACCTCTAACCTGTTCTATTATGTCATCTGAATAGTAAGCCACCCTCTCACCTCAAACACACTATTACTCTACCACCGACCACGACTTAGGTATAAACAACTCGTTATATTTATGTATAGCAAACTGATCTGTCATTCCTGCTATATAATCACAGACCACTCGTTCTTGTTCTTCGCCTTGTCTAATAAGCTCATTATACAATTGAGACATTTCGTCAGGATTTTCATTATAATAGAGAAAAAGATTTTTTACAAGTTCTTTTGCCTTACCTTCCTGTCCTTTTGCTATCGGATCTGTATATACATTTTTAAACAAATAATTTCTAAGTGTTTTCATTGCGTCTAAGACTCGCTCCGACATACAAATATCATTTTTTTGGCTGCTATTAATAACAATGTCATGAATCATCGTATTAATTCTTTCCCTTGTAGTTTTACCAAGGATTTGTCTACACTGCACAGGAATATCTTCTTCTTTTATGACCTGTCCTCGTATTGCATCATCAATATCGTGGTTAATGTATGCAATCTTATCTGAGAGCCTTACGACTTTTCCCTCAAGAGTAGCCGGCATAAGTGCGGTTTGATGATTTAAAATACCGTCTCTTACTTCTTTGGTAAGGTTTAACCCTCTTCCATCTTTTTCAATTCTTTCTACAATTCTTACGCTTTGTTCATTATGCTTAAAGCCTAATTTGCACACCTCATTAAGAGCTCTCTCTCCGGCATGTCCAAACGGTGTATGTCCCAAATCATGCCCTAAAGATATTGCTTCAACAAGATCCTCGTTAAGCCTGAGTGCTTTTGCAATTGTTCTGGCATTTTGAGACACTTCTAAGGTATGTGTAAGTCTGGTTCTGTAGTGGTCACCTTTTGGCGACAAAAAAACCTGCGTCTTATCCTTAAGTCTTCTAAAAGACTTAGAATGCAATATCCTATCTCTGTCTCTTTGAAATACAGTTCTTATATCACACTCTGTCTCTTTGACATCTCTTCCCAATGAATTTTTACTAAGCACAGCATATTCACTTAAAATTGAGCTTTCCATCTCTTCTAAGTCAGTCCTAATCACGCTTTAAGTTCTCCTTGATTATCTATTAAGTATCTCCAGCTTTTTTTGCATAATATCAAAATCATGACACCTTGTAAGAACAGTCTCTTTTGTAATAATTCCTTCTTTATACAGCTCGAGTAGCGAGGTATCCATTGTTTTCATACCCTCTGATGCCCCACTTGATATTGCCGCATCTATCTGATGTGTCTTACTTTCTCTTATCAGGTTTCTGATTGCCATATTCATAAACATAATTTCAAATGCCGGCACCAATTTGCCATCAACAGACGGTACAAGCTGCTGACTTATAACCGCCTGAAGCACCATTGAAAGCTGCAATCTAACCTGTGATTGCTGGTTTGCCGGAAATTCATCAATTATTCTATCGACCGTATTTGCCGCTCCGGTTGTGTGAAGAGTACTAAACAAAAGCTGTCCCGTCTCAGCCGCCGTCATTGCAACATCCATAGTCTCATGATCTCTCATTTCCCCAAGCAAAATCACATCCGGGCTCTCTCTAAGAGCACTTCTAAGTGCCGATATGTAACTTGGACAATCCGTAAATATTTCTCTTTGACTTACTATACATTTGTTGTGCCTATGAATAAATTCAACCGGATCTTCAAGCGTAAGTATGTGGCCGCTTCTTGACTGATTGATTTTATTAAGTATACAAGCAAGAGTAGTCGACTTGCCCGATCCCGCCGGTCCTGTAACAAGTACAATTCCCTTTTTAAAATTGGCTATTTCCATTATTTTATCCGGAATTCTCATCTCTTTAGCCGATGGCAAGCCAAATTTTATAACCCTGATAACTGCAGCAAGGGAGCCTCTTTGATGAAATATATTTACTCTAAATCTTCCGACTGAGTTTAAAGCAAATGAAAAATCATCATCGGCATCCGGTTTGCTTATCCTTAAAACGTCTCTATGCGCTTCTTGATAAATCTCATTAACAAGCTTGTTTGTATCTTCCGGCATTAATACTTTATCTTTGTTATGTTCAATTTGAGCGCCGTTAACTTTAAAGATTGTACATCTTCCGGCAACGATAAAAATATCAGATGCATTGACATTTACAGCACTTTTTAGCATATTTACTAATTGATTATTCTCTTCCATCTACTCCTCCTGCCACAAATTAACAGATGTATCTTCAACCCACGTTGTATAATTATTCCATTTTATAATTGAATAATTACCTTTAGAATCTATTTTTAATTCTATATCAAGTCTTTGACCTTGATGTTCAATTGATGTAGAGATTATATTGCCATCTACTTTTGTGTTATCAACATCAGCTACATCATCTATATTTTTTTGTTCATCGCAAATGATGCCTGAAATCATAGCCAACCAGTTTTGTCCTAAGCTCTCTGTCTCATACATTGTAGTAATATGAGTTGCATATGCTTTGCTTTCTTTATAATCAGCCTTGGCATATGAAAGCGCCGCAATCGTAATCAGGATCGTACATATTATTATAACTGTAAATAATATACTGATACTGCCCAGCCTTAATTTATTGTTATTCATCGGCTTCTCCAACATATTTTTCTGTATTAAGTTCATATATTATTTCATCATCAACATTACTTAGCGCAATATTTGCACTTATTAGCTTTCCCGCAGCAGAATCTTGTGTAGCTGTATTAATTTTCAATATATAAGATGCCTTATCTGCGCTGCATATCTGCCAGTCATTATTATAATAAATAGCTTCATCTTCAGATAAATGCTCTGCATCTAACATATTATGGATATCTTCAATAGAATCTGTTGCTGCAAATATTTCAGCCGCATTACGACATATATCTACCGAATTTTGTAATCTGCTTGATTCTTTACTGGTAGATATAGCCCCTGAGAAAGCTTTTAGCAAAAAAATCATTACAAGCAAAAAAATGACGATTAAAATAATAAGCTGCAAGGCCGCCATAAATATAGGGCTGTTATTTTTGTATTTTCTCATATCGTTTACACCACCTTGCTTCTGATATGAACGTATCCGCCCTCATCATCTATTTCAATTTTAAGCAGATTATATTCTTTGTCCAAATAAAAATCCAAGCTGCTTGCATCGCTGATTTCATAACAATTATCCAAATCGATATCACTGCCGCTTTTTGCAAACTCCTCAAGCAGCTTATCGTCGTACAAAAAAATCCTTGTCTCATAATCGGACATACTCTCTTTTAGGATTAAAACCTGTGAGTATTTTCCTTCATTTACACTAATAAAATCCTTACTGTCAAGACTTATGACTTTGCTTTCAATATAAGATATAGTTGCCCTTTTATTCTCGTTGATATGATCCGACTCAACAAAATTCCTAAAAAGTCTTCCTGCGCAAAGCATTGCTATAAGAAGAGCTGCTATTAAAAAGGCATATAAAATTACTATCATAGATGAGCTTATATTATTAGATTTGCCTCTAATCATCTGACTCCTCTCCTCTTACAAGTACTTTAACACTCGGAAGTACATTTGACGAAAACGCCTCATACGAAACAATAAATTTGTCATGATTAATTATTAAACCGTAATTATCTTCTAAGTACTCTAAATTAGAAGGATATACACCTTCAATGCAATAACACTGAACGCAGTCTTTTATAACAGTTTCTTTTATTTGCTGCGTCTGGCTGTAAAGAATATTATTATATATTGCTCTGCAACCCAAAATAATGATTATGGCAGCAGCTACAGCGGCCAAGAAGCAAATTACTATTATTATTCCTTTGTGATGTTTTGGTTTTTCATGATACATAATATTTCCTATCAGCCCATTGAGGCAATTATTCCTGTAAGTGGAAGCATGGCGCTTATTAAGCATATTCCGATTGCCACGGTTAAAAATCCCGTAAGAATCGGTTCAACTGTGCCTACTAGCATTCCTATTTCATTTTGCATATCATTATTGGTAATTTCAGTTACACTATCAAGTGTAGAATCAAGTTTACCCGTATGCGAAGCACTTATAAGCATTCTTGCATAAAGGGGTTCTAAAATGTTTGTATCATATATTGCCTGTGAAAGGCTCTTGCCCTCTCTCATCATATCAAGGGCTAATTTTGCATCCTTTTTTACACTATCATTATCTACTGCATCAGATGCAATTTCCATTGCCTGATCGGTATTCATTCCGCTTGCCATAAGGAGTCTGAGAGATTCTAAAAGCTGCAGCACTCCCGACTTTCTCATAGCTTTTTTGCTAAATTTAATTTTTTCAAGCATTTTTATAAGTTGTTTTCGGCCTTTTTCACTTTTATATCTAATCATGATAAAAATAATCATAAAGCAGCAAATAGCCGTAATTATAAGTGCAATAATTGCAATTACCATTGAAACCTTAACATATGCATATGACGATGCAAGTATGGAGCCTGATAAACTTTCATATACCTGTATAAATACAGGCAGAATCTTAAACACCATAAGTGCAAGGACAGCGCACATCACTATAAGTAATATCATTGGGTAAAATACTGCAGATTTGAACTTTTGCTGCAATTCAAATCTATTCTCATAATAATCCGAAAGTGAATATAAAACGTTCTCTGTTCTACCTGATTGTTCACCTATCTTAATCATCTCGCAGGCATAAGGAGGCACAATAGCGCTACTATCAATAGCTACGGCAAATCCTTCTCCTAAAATCAGCTTCTCTTGTAAGGTTTTCATCTTCTCTTGAAACCCTTCTTCTACTGAGTCTTCACCTAGAAGATGAACCGCTTCGACCGGACTGATGCCGCCCGATAACATCATAGCCATATTACGGCAAAATACGCTAACTGCCGCATCTGACATTCTCTTATTGCTCATATAAACCTCCATCAATACACATAAAGCTGTGTATACTCGTTATCTTCTCCTAATTCTTCATCTATTCCACTGGCAGCAAATGTAATATCTATTCTCTGCCAGTCATTAGCATCGGCAGATATCTCTACCGTAACCCATCCTTCTGATTTAATATAAACCTTGTTCCATGCATGATATACATTTTCACTTGTCACGTAACCTGTAATCAACTGACAAGGTATGCCCTGACTTCTAAATATTGCAGCCGAAAGCGCCGCATAATCAAAGCATATCCCCTTTCTTTCCTCAAGTGTCGCATCCGGATCGGGTATATATCCGCTTGTCACGGATGCCGCTTTGTTATTGTCATAGGATATAGCCTCGCAAAGATATTCATAAGCATTCGAAACCAGCTCCAAATCACTATCCGATGCATTCGCTATCTCTTGCCCAAGCTTAACGCACTGTGAGTCCTGATTGTAATTTACCATCTTGCTGGGTCTTAAAAAAGCGCTATATTTTGTATCAAGCTCCACATTTATAGTATCAGACCAAAGCTTTGCATACTTCTGCTCGCCGATTGCTTCCATAACTTTGATCTCATACTTGCCATTGCCCATATTAAGCGGTATAATTTCGGGATTCATTTCAGAATTGATATCGTAGGTATATGTATCATCGCCCTTTATAACCTGAAGTTTAAGTGAATTGTCGCTTGAAACTTCAATGCCGAAATACCCTAGATTAACAGATGAAATATCTAATCTGACTTGTCCATAATCATCAGCCTTTTCATCATTAAAGGCTGAATCATTAAATTCGGGAGTTACATATTCACCCTCTTTGTCACCGGAATATTCCATAATGCCTACTTGATCATCGGCTTCTAAATCAGAAACCTCTATATCTTCATCATCTGTCCCTATGCTACATCCGGCGCCAAATATAAGACATAACGCAATAATAACTGTAACGCAAATAATAAGACTATATGTATTTTGTTTGCGAAAATATTTAGAGTTAATCATATCTAACATTATATCTATTTTAATTTAACAGTGCAACAGCGCCCCATTTTACATGGGGCGCTGTCAAATAAGTCTTATTTTTATATCTCAGACGTCAAGACTCGCTCTTTTGAAGCGAGGGATTGCTTACACTGCGGTAAAATATTGATTTCATTTAATAATGTACAAATACCGGCCATCCTGTACTTGTCATTTCATATATGGTCTT
>CAJOPM010000044.1 GCA_905236225.1 uncultured Eubacterium sp. | reverse complement strand
TTTTGATGCGCTTAAGATTTGCATATGAAATATGTCAGCTAAAGCTGACGCAAATCTCGCGCCAAGTCTCGCGAGCGAGACTTGAAATGGCATGCTATAAGGCTTTCTGACTATACAGGAAGCCTTTGTGTTATTTATAGAATGAGAGGAATAATTTGGTTAAATTAGCTTTATCTGATGATATTTTAATGAAAATTGATAAACCTGCAAGATATATAGGCAGCGAAATCAACATGGTAAAAAAGAATATCGAGGATGTTAAAATAAGATTTTGCATGTGTTTTCCAGATGTTTATGAGATAGGGATGTCTCATCTTGGTCTGCAAATACTGTATGATATGTTTAATAAAAGAGAAGATGTTTATTGTGAAAGAGTATTCTCTCCGTGGGTGGACCTTAATAACATCATGAAAGAAAAAAATATTCCTTTATTTTCTTTAGAGACACAACAGCCTGTTAAAAATTTTGATTTCCTTGGAATTACCATACAATATGAAATGTGCTATACCAATATATTACAGGTGCTTAGTTTGTCTAATATTCCAATTTTTTCTAGGCAGCGAGATTGGGATAGCCCAATTGTAATAGGTGGAGGACCTTGTACGTATAATCCTGAGCCTTTGGCAGATTTTTTTGATATGTTTTATATAGGGGAAGGTGAAACTTCCTATAATGAGCTACTTGACTTATATAATGAATCTAAAGAGCAAAATATCAGCCGGGATGAGTTTTTGCGAAAGGCTTCTAAGATAGAAGGAATTTATGTACCGTCTTTGTATGAGGTTAAATATAATGAAGATGGGTGCATAGCTTCTTTTTTACCTTTGTATGATGATGTGCCATCAAAAGTGTCAAGACAGGTTGTAAAAGATTTTACATCTAGTGTATATCCTGAGAAACCAATAGTCCCGTATACAAAAGTTGTTCAAGATCGTGTGGTTTTAGAGATTATGAGGGGCTGTATAAGAGGGTGCAGGTTTTGTCAAGCGGGAACCATTTATAGACCAACGAGACAAAAAGATGTAAATAAACTTAAAGAGCAGGCCGAAACAATGCTCAAAAATACAGGATGTGATGAGATATCACTTAGTTCGCTCAGCTCTAGCGATTACGAACAGTTAAAAGAACTGGTTGAATTTTTAATAGATAATTTTAAAAGCAGAGGTGTTAATATATCTCTGCCATCTCTTAGAATTGATGCTTTTTCCCTTGATGTCATGGGCAAAGTTCAGGATATTAGAAAGAGCTCTTTGACATTTGCACCGGAGGCAGGGTCGCAGAGAATGAGGGATGTTATTAATAAGGGAATAACTAAAGAAGATATTTTAAAGGGTTCGTCAGATGCTTTCAAAGGTGGATGGAATAAAGTTAAGTTGTACTTTATGTTAGGCCTTCCTTTGGAAAAAGAAGATGATATCAAAGAAATAGCATATTTGGCAGAGGAAATAGCAGAAAAATACTATGATGTGGTTCCCAAAGAAGAAAGAAACGGTAAATGTCAAATTGTAATAAGTACTTCTTTTTTCGTGCCTAAGCCATTTACACCTTTTCAATGGGCCAGGATGAATACTGATACCGAATATCTTGACAAGACACACCTTCTAAATGATACTGTAAAAAAACAGCTTAATAAAAAAAGTATTAAGTATAATTGGCATCATGCAAATGTTTCTAGACTTGAAGGGGTTTTTGCAAGAGGAGACAGGAAGTTATCAAAATTAATAGTAGATGCCTATAATAGAGGATGTATTTTTGATGCATGGACAGAATATTTTTCAAAAGAAAAATGGGATGAGGCTTTTGCAAATACAGGTATTTCAGAAAGCTTTTATTTAGACAGAGAACGAGATAAAGATGAGATATTCCCATGGGATTTTATAGATGCACATGTAACTAAAGATTTCTTATACAAAGAATATCAGAACGCTAAAGATGAAATTGTCACACCGAATTGCAGACAAAAGTGCGCCGGATGTGGCTCGGCATCATTAAAATGCGGTGTATGTATTAAACAAAAATGAGGTGAATGAATATGAATAAGCAGGGGAATCCGGCGTTTCCTGAAGGTGAAGCCGGCGAAAAGATGCTTCTTAGAATGAATAAAAGTCATAAAACGCTTAGAGATTGGGCTTTTAAATATATAAATTGGCAAGATAATATTAAAATACTTGATGTTGGATGCGGCGGCGGAGCCACTATAGCTCATATGCTGCAGCTTTCTGCAAATAGTACAATATACGGAATAGATTATTCTCAAAAAAGCGTTGAAGCATCATCTGAATATAATAAAGATTATTTAAATGACCGGGTTTTTATAAAGAAGGCAGATGTTACTAAGCTTCCGTTTGAAGATAATACATTTGATATTATCACGGCAGTAGAGACGATTTATTTTTGGCCGGAAGTTGATAAGGCTTTAGCAGAACTTTACAGAGTGTTAAAAAAGGGGGCTAAACTTGTAAATATTGTTGAAGCATCAGATCCTAATGCGCTAAAACTTAATGGATGGCCAAAGATTGATGGCCATTTCAAGGTTTATACGATGCAGGAGTATAAAGATATGTTTAACAAAGCATGCTTTAAGGAGATTGAATGCTTTAATGATGACAGGAGTTATGGCTGTGTTATTGGAGTTAAATAGTTTTATATGAAAATACGTATTAAATTTACTAAGCATGGAACAATAAAATTCATAGGTCATCTTGATATGATGAGATATTTTCAAAAAGCAATAAGACGTGCCGGAATCGATATTACTTATACAGAAGGATTCTCGCCACATCAGGTTATGTCTTTTGCAGCGCCATTATCTGTAGGAGTGGAAAGCAGCGGCGAATATTTTGATATTCAGGTAAACAGTACTAAGAATTCATTAGAGTCAATTATGCTTCTCAATAATCAGATGGCTCAAGGTGTCACAATAACGCAGTATCGTAGACTTGATGATAGTACTAAGAGTGCAATGTCAAAGGTTGCAGCAGCTTCATATATAGTTTATTACAAAGATAATAAAGAGTATCCTTTTGATGAGAATAAATTAAATGAATATATCTGCAAATATATCAAGGAAGAAGATACGATTTTAGTCGAAAAAAAGAGCAAAAAAAGTACACGAGTGATAAACCTCAAACCTAATATTTACGAATTTTCGGATATAAGAAACAATAAAAGCAATCTATCGAATTTTGAAGAAGATAAAAAGGGATTTTTTATGATGGTTGCTGCCGGAAGTGTTGAAAATATTAAACCAAGCATTGTGCTGGAATATTTTTATAACAAAGTCGGTGTTGAATTTGATATATCTTGTATGCAGATTGAGCGAATAGATGTATTTTATGATGATAATGGTGTTTTTAAACCACTTGGAAATGAAGGGGTAGATATTTTCTGAGTATTACATAGAGGGGATATAATGCGAATCGGAAGAAGAGGTGGAATAAACAATCTTAATTTCACCAAAAAAAGAAGGAAAATTGATTATAATAAAATCAAATATATTATTACATGGATAGGAGAAATCGCAATAGTTGTATTTTTAGCCTATGTTATTGTGATTTTTTTTGGAATGAGAACTTCTGTTATCGGAAACTCAATGTCCGAGACACTTTCAGACGGCGATAATATTCTGATTGATAGATTCATATACAAATTAAAAGACCCAAAGCAGGGAGATATTGTAGTATTTAAGCCAAATGGCAGTTTGAAATCAAATTACAATATTAAACGAGTAATTGCTGTTCCCGGTGATAAAGTGCAGATAGTTGATGGCGTTGTTTATGTAAACGATAGTCCTATTGAAGAAGAGGTGGAGGTAGAAGAGATTGAAGATGCTGCACTTGCTGAAGAAGAAATAACACTTGGCGAGGATGAGTATTTTGTGTTAGGAGATAATAGAAACAACAGCGAAGATAGCAGATATGCAAGTATAGGTAATGTTAGTAAAGAATATATCGTAGGAAAAGCGTGGTTTTGTATTGCTCCGTTTTCAAACATTGGAAAGTTATAGAGGTAGGATTAAGAATGAGTACATTACAGTGGTATCCCGGTCATATGACCAAGGCCAAAAGACAGATGAGTGAAGATCTAAAACTTATCGATCTTATAATAGAGTTATTAGATGCAAGAGCTCCCAAGTCATCCCAAAATCCCGATATTGATAAAATGGTTGCAAACAAATCAAGAATTGTATTGCTTACTAAGAGTGATTTGGCAGATAAAAGTATTAATGAAAAATGGGTTGAATATTTTACCGCTAATAGTACCGGTTGTGTTTGTCTGGATTTACGTAATAATCACGGTATGAAACCTGTTAGAGAGATTATACTCAAGGCGTGTAGCGAAAAAATAGAAAGAAATAAAAAAAAGGGAATTAAGAATAGACCTATAAGAGCTATGATTGTCGGCATTCCGAATGTTGGTAAATCTACATTTATTAATTCTTATGCAAAAAAATCTGTTGCAAAAACCGGAAATAAGCCGGGAGTGACAAAAGGAAGACAATGGATTCGTTTAGATAAAAATGTCGAGCTTTTAGATACTCCCGGTATATTATGGCCGAAGTTTGATGATACGACAGTAGGGGAACATCTTGGGATGATTGGCTCTATTAAAGATGAAGTTATGGATTTAGGAGAACTTGCGGTTAATTTAATAAAATACCTGCAGTCTAATTATCCTGGCAGTATAAGTAATAGATATGAAATTGATGAAAATAATGAGCCTTTTGAAGTGCTAATGATGCTTTCAAAGAAAAGAGGATGTATAAAAAAGGGAAATGAAGTAGATTATGACAAAGGATCTAGATTATTTTTAAATGATTTTAGGTCGGGTCAACTTGGAAAAATATCACTGGAAAGTCCTTCGCAGTTATTTTAAGGGTGCAAATATGGAAAGTGTAACAGAAATTAAAAATAGGTTTAACAATTCTGAGGTTAGTAAATATCGTGATTTGATAGAGGAGTATGGTACAGACAGCAGGAAAGGTGTACAAAACATATTAAAAAGTGCCAATAAAAAAATAGAAGCATATAATAAAGAAATCTTAAGATTGCACAATATGAAATCTTTTGAAAGAAAATACTCATCTTTTGAGCATATATGCGGAATTGACGAAGCGGGTAGAGGAACTTTTGCAGGCCCGGTTGTGGCAGGCGCTGTAATTTTACCAAAAGATTGTAACATTCTTTATTTAAATGACTCAAAGAAGCTTAGTGCAAAGAAAAGAGAAGAACTGTTTTCAGTAATCAAAGAAAATGCAATTGCATACTCGGTAGGATTTGCTTCACCAAAAGTTATAGATGCCGTAAATATTCTGCAGGCGACTTATCTTGCTATGAGGGAAGCAATTAATAAATTAAATGTAAAGCCCGATATATTATTAAATGATGCAGTTGTTATACCAGATGTAGATATTCAACAGGAATCTATTATTAAGGGAGATGCAAAGAGTGTTTCTATTGCTGCTGCAAGCATTATTGCAAAAGTTACGAGAGACCATCTTATGATTGAACTTGATAAGGAATATCCCGAGTATGGCTTTGCTCAAAACAAAGGATATGGTACTGCTGAACATATTGAAGCAATTAAACAATATGGACCATGTAGTATTCATAGAAGAAGCTTTATACATAGTTATACATCAGATGGAAGATGAACCCCACATTTTATCTCAGTCGGATAAGACCCCTTCCTCTAAGCATAGCGAAGGTAGGGGTTATAACAAACTGGTCTCAGTCGGGGTTACAATCTCCGACTGAGATAAACGCTCCGCTTTTGATGCGCTTAA
>CAJOPM010000043.1 GCA_905236225.1 uncultured Eubacterium sp. | reverse complement strand
GCACCTCGTCAAAAATACAGAACCTTGCCTTCATTTATTGCATAGATAACTTCATTATCAAGGTTTAGCTTTGTTGCTCCGCCTGTAATATCTGTTAATTTTTTAGTAAATGCATCTTTATTTTCTGATGGTATGAGTACTGTAGATACAACATCTTCTTTATACTCTGTATTTAGAATATTAATATTTAGCGTTGATGCCAAATACTCGAATTTACCGTACATTTGATAGCTAAGCTTAATATCAGCCTGATAGCCTTTCATCTTTAAGGATATTGTGCTATCCTCCAAGGCTTCTTTCGCCGACTGCATATATGCTCTTGACAGCGGGCCGCATCCTAAAAGGGTTCCCCCGAAATATCTGGTTACCACTATCAACGCTCCCGATACATCCGCTCCAGTGATAACATCAAGAATCGGTCTTCCGGCTGTACCAGACGGCTCACCGTCGTCGCTTGACTTAATAACTTTTCCTTCATCAAGCGAATACGCAAAACAATTATGGCGTGCATCATAGTATTTTTTCTTCATATCGGCAACGATACCTGCAGCTTCCTCTTCATTATTAACTGCAAACACCTCGCCTATGAATCTTGACTTTTTGACTACCACTTCAGATTGGCCGCCTTTGATAAGGACATAACTCATTAAAGACCCTCCTTTGCGGCCGCATCAAGCGCACATCTTATAACCTGATCCATATTCAGATATTTATAGCTGCCCAATCTTCCGCCAAAAATAACATCCTGCCTGCTATTAGACAGCGATTGATATTTATCATACAATGCATTATTCTCATCATCATTGATTGGATAGTAGGGCTCTTGACCACTTTCGTATGCAAGCGAATACTCTCTTGTAATAACGGTTTTTTCGCTGTTTGTCTTTTCAAAATGTTTATGTTCTATAATTCTGGTATATGGCACTTCTGCACCGGTAAAGTTTACTACAGCATTTCCCTGATAGTTATCAGTATCTAAAATTTCATGTTCAAACCTAAGCGATCTATATTTAAGAGCTCCATATTTGCATCCGAAGAATTCATCTATCATTCCGGTAAATACAATCTTGTCATATTCTATCTTAGTGCCGTCCTTAAGAGCACCTCTTTGTGCAAATTCGAGGTAATCTTCGTTAAGGTAAATATCTGTGCCTTCAAACATTTTCTCAACTATTTTTGTATAGCCGCCTATCGGTATACCTTGATGCGGGTCATTAAAGTAATTGTTGTCATATGTAAATCTTAAAGGCAGCCTCTTTATAATAAATGCAGGCAGCTGATCGCAAGGTCTGCCCCACTGCTTCATTGTATAATCTTTTACAAGCTTTTCATAAATCTCCACTCCGACTAATGCAATAGCCTGCTCTTCTAAATTCCGCGGCTCTTTGATATCAGCCTCTTCAACCTGCTTCTTTATAATCGCTTTGGCTTCACCAGGGGTCTTAATTCCCCACATCCTGCTAAAAGTATTCATGTTAAACGGCAGGTTATAAAGCTCGTCCTTGTATATAGCAATCGGGCTGTTGATATAGTTATTAAATGCTGCAAACCTGTTAATATACTCCCACACCTCTTCATCCGAGGTATGAAAAATATGCGCACCGTACTTGTGCACATTGATTCCTTCAATATTTTCGGTATAAACATTCCCGCCTATATGATTGCGCCTTTCCAAAACAGCGCACTTCCTGCCGAAGGCCGTAGCCCTCTGCGCAAAGACGCCGGCAAAAAGGCCGGCGCCTACAATAAGGTAGTCGTATTTCATAACATGACCTCTCACTCAAGTATATCCTTCATTCCAGATAATCCTATCACAAGTGTAGAGGTGTTGTGAAGTAGTGATGATGTTGTCGGTGGAAGAATTCCTGCTACTCCAAGCACAATAAGCGCTGTGTTAAATACCATAATCTTCCTGTAGTTACCCTTGATACGCTTCATCAGGCCATCACTTAACTTCTTTAGATTAACTATCTGATACAGATCATCCGATCCGATAGTAATATCTGCAATCTGTCTTGCAATCTGCGCTCCATCCGATACCGCTATTCCGACATCTGCTGCAGAAAGTGCGGGGGAGTCGTTAATTCCGTCTCCTACCATTACAACCCTGGCACCCTCCGCTTTCTCTCTTTCTATAAATGCAGCCTTATCTTCAGGAAGAACCTCAGAGTAATACTCATCCACTCCAACCTCTTTAGCAATCATTTTCGCAGTCTTGTCGTTGTCTCCGGTCATCATGACAACCTTCTTAAATCCAATCTCTTTGAGTTTTTTCACCACATCAGCCGCCTCATCTCTTAGCGGATCTTCTATACAGATTACTGCCTCTAATTTGCCCTCTATAGCAAGGAAGAGATGTGATTGTTCTGCAGGCAGGCGCTCAAACAAATGCTTTTTATCTTCTGCAACTATGCATTTTTCATCTTCAAATACAAAATGGTAGCTGCCTATAATTGCGCTCTTGCCCTCTATTGTTGTCGAAATTCCATGCGCTACAATATATTCAACCTTTGTGTGCATCTCCTCATGATCGAGGCCTTTTTTAACTGCAGCATCCACTACGGCCTTAGCCATCGAGTGTGGGAAATGTTCCTCCATACATGCAGCAATTCTAAGCAGCTCATCTTCACTTCTATCGCCAAATGAAATGACATCTGCCACCTTTGGAGTCGCTCTTGTAAGAGTTCCCGTCTTATCAAATACTATCGTATCTGCCTGTGCAATTGCCTCCAGGAATTTACCGCCTTTTACGCTAATCTGATGCTCTCCTGCTTCTCTTATAGCCGAAAGCACCGTAACCGGCATCGCCAGCTTGAGCGCGCAGGAATAATCCACCATAAGTACCGCCAGCGCCTTGGTCGTATTTCTCGTAAAAAGATATACAAGAAGCGTACCAATCAAAGAGAACGGCACCAGATTATCAGCTAAATGTTCAGCCTTGCTCTCCACCGATGCCTTAAGCTTTTCGGTCTCTTCTATCATCTTTACTATCTTGTCATATTTGCCGTCGCCCTCAGTTTTGTCGACTCTGATATGAATCTCGCCTTCTTCAAGAACCGTACCTGCAAAAACCTTGGAATCAATCTTCTTGTGAACAGGCATACTCTCTCCGGTCATCGACGATTCATTTGCCATGCCGTCTCCTGCCACAACAGTTCCATCAAACGGAATAACATTGCCCATACGCACAACAATCTTATCAGATACCTTGATCTTGCTGATGGGCATCAATACTTCGCCCGAATCCGATATCATCCATACATTATTTACGTTAAGCGACATCGTCTTTGCCAAATCATCAACCGACTTCTTGTGCGTCCACTCCTCAAGCAGTTCTCCGATTCCGAGCAAGAACATAATCGAGCTTGCCGTATCAAAATCTCTTCTAAATATCGATACCCCAATTGATACAGCATCAAGCACGCTTACCTCGATTTTACCTTTTAAAAGACATCTGATGCCCTTAATAATATAATAGGCAGAGCGTACTATCGTGATTGCATTTCTGATAATACTTGGAACAAAGAGCCTTGATACGGCTCTAATCATAACACGCATCACAAGTTTTTCCTGATAAATTGAATTGAGCTCCCTTGAAGAATTCTCGTATACAATATCAGGCACCTGTACTTCTTCGCAATGATAGTGTCTTAAAAGATTGATTATCTCTTCTTTGCTTTCTTTGAAAAAAATCACCGCATCAGCAGTTCTTTCATAGACCTTTGCCGAAGTAACAATGCTGCTGCAATCCAGATAATACTGAAGCGTATCAGCTTGTTTAAAACTCATACGCTCCTGATCCATGTGAACTCTTATTCTATTAGGTGATTCGTGTAGAATTGTAAATTTCACTACTCCTACTCCTTCTCATCCTCAACCTTCTTTGCCTGCGCCTCGGCTGCCCATTTTTCATTGAGATCCTTGGCATCTTCATAGATATCACTTGCATTTTCCTGAATCTTGGTAGTAGTCTTCATAACACAGTCTTTGCTCGCAAGTGCGCACGCTGTAACACCTGTATAGAACTTTTTAGCACCTCTGCTGGATAAAATCTTAATGCCGGCAGTTCCGAAAAGTACACCCCCCGCAAACATTCCTAACTTAATCCAGTTCTTCCTGGCTCTGTTTGTCATATTAACTCCTCCTTCTTATATGTTATTTCTATATGTTAGATATGATTATACACTAGCCCAATGTCTTTTGCAAGTTTTTACTAATTTTTTACCAAAATAATAGTCAAAAATGCACATACAAACCAACTTCGGTTCGAATATTGCAACTCAAGTTGGTAATTATATGTGCATTTTAACTAAAATATGTTCGTATTTTTTAATCAAAGTTATATATCCCTAACGACTTAGGGTGTACCATCCGCTACTATCTGCCCCTCATCCATAAAAACAATGCGATCGCAGTACTTATAGGCATCTTCAAGTACATGGGTTATAATCAGTATCGTGCATCCTTCTGATTTGAGCCGCACTATCATCTCATAAAACGAGACCGTCGCCTCGGCATCAAGTGCCGATGTCGGCTCATCTAATATAAGTATTGACGGCTGATTTGCCATAACCGCAGCAAGAGCTGCAAGTCTTTTTTGTCCTCCTGAGAGACTAAGCGGCGATGTCAAGTACAGATTCCTAGGCATCCCTACTCTTTCTAATGCCTTGTGTGCAGCAAGATATGCCTGCTTTTCATCTAGTCCTAACTGCTTAGGTCCAAATTTTACGTCATCAAATACAGTCTCTTCAAAAAGCTGATCATCCGAATACTGAAACAATATTCCCATTTTCTTTCTGAGATTTCTCATATCATAGGCATCAAATATATCAACGCCCTCAAAATATACTGTGCCTGATGTAGGCTTTGCAAGTCCGGATAAAATCTGAATCAGAGTTGACTTCCCTGCGCCGCTTTTCCCGCACAATGCAAGTATCTGTCCGGGATAAACGGATAAATTTACATCTCTTAGCGCCTCATTTGCAAACGGGGTTCCTTCATCATATATACTACTAATGTGATCTGCTATAAGAATCGGCACATCATCATTCTTAAAAGGTTTTAGCATAGATAAATCAAATGACCATCTTTTATACTCCCTGCTAAAAACATCTTTATAATCTTCTATGTACCGCAGTTTGCCGTCTTTCATCTCATATACGGTATCCGCAAGATAGGCTTCATTGGGAAAATGAGTAATCAGCACTATGCTCATACCTTTGCTTTGCCTGATTTTTTCTATGGCATCCATCACCATGCTTCGTCCGTTTTCGTCAAGCATAGATGTAGGCTCATCCAGTATCAGCACTTTCGGCTCAAATGCCAGCGCTCCCGCTATTGCCAGACGCTGTTTTTCGCCTCCCGACAGATTATTGGTAAGGCTAAATCTTTTATCACTAAGAGATACAGCTTCCAGTGCCTTTGTTACCGCCGATTCTATTTGCGTCGAGCTAAGTCCTATATTCTCAGGACCAAATGCAACATCCTCCTCTACAACAGATGCCACTATCTGATTGTCGGGATTTTGAAATATCTGGCCTGCTATTTGTCTTATCTTAAGAAAATTATCAGGATCCGAGGTATCTAAGCCACCAACAAAAACAGCTCCCTCTTGAGGTGTCATAAGACCGCCTAAATGCCTTGCCAATGTCGACTTGCCACATCCGTTTGGTCCTACTATCGCAACAAATTCTCCTTGCCCAACCGTAAGGTTGATATGGTCTAATGCCAACACCTCTTCAAGAGCTTCGCCATCTTTGCCTCGGCGTATATATTCACATGTCAGATTTTTTGCTTTTATTATCTCGTTCATATTTAAGGTAGTTAAAGCTTAGATACAAAATGCTCTATTCGATCTAATGCTTCTTTTAGATTCTCAATCGAATATGCATATGATATTCTAAGGAATCCTTCGCCACTATTACCAAATGCCGTTCCCGGTACTACGGCGACT
This sequence comes from uncultured Eubacterium sp., assembly GCA_905236225.1. Taxonomy (GTDB): domain Bacteria; phylum Bacillota; class Clostridia; order Lachnospirales; family Lachnospiraceae; genus Eubacterium_C. The sequence goes on along the minus strand of CAJOPM010000043.1, from coordinate 6,805 downwards.
TTTTCTTCCTGTAAGAGTTTATTTGCAAACTCATCCGATGACATGCCATACTGAGAAATACCCGGGAACATATAAAATGCGCCCCGCGGCTCAAAACAGTCCATACCGATTTTTTTAAATCTGTTTAGGAGGTATTTTCTTCTCATGTCATATTCATCTCTCATATGTGCTACATCTTCATCGCCGGAGCGCAGCGCTTCAACTGCCGCATACTGGCTGGTGGTAGGTGCACACATAATTGCATACTGATGAATTTTGAGCATCTGTTCTATGATAAGCTTTGGACCCGCAGCATAACCAAGTCTCCATCCTGTCATAGCATACGCTTTTGAGAATCCGTTAATTACTATAGTTCTATCCTTCATTCCTTCAAGCGAAGCAATAGAGGTATGCTCTCCTCCGTATGTAAGCTCGGAATATATCTCATCGCTTAAGACATAGATATCATTTTCAATGATAACGTCTCTTATAGCTTCTAAGTCCTCTTTGGTCATAACAGCGCCTGTAGGATTATTCGGGAACGGTAGTACTAATATCTTGGTCTTGTCCGAAATTGCTGCCACAAGCTGCTCTCTTGTAAGTCTGAATTCATTCTCCCTTTTAAGCTCTATTACCTTAGGACGACCGCCTGCAAGCAATACGCAAGGGTAATATGACACGTAGCTTGGCTGCGGAATCAGCACTTCATCACCGGGATTTAACATAGCTCTAAAGCACAAATCTATCGCCTCAGATCCGCCAACCGTAACGAAAGTCTGGCTGTTTGCATCATAAGAGACGCCTATTTTGCGTTGCAGATAATTAGCTATCTCATTTTTTAATTCCTTCAGTCCCGAATTAGAGGTATAAAATGTCTTGCCAAGCTCAAGTGATTTGATTCCTTCTTTTCTGATATGCCAGGGCGTATCAAAATCCGGCTCGCCTACACCTAAGGATATGGCATCTTCCATCTCTGTAACTATATCAAAAAACTTTCTGATGCCTGATGGCGGCATAGAAACTATAACGTCTGATAAAGGATTTCTCATGACAACATCTGCACCCTTTCGTCTTTTTGTCCTTTTTCAAGTATTGCATTGTGCTCTTTGTAGCGCTTTAACACAAAATTTGTCTTGCAACTAAGCACTGACTCCATTGCCGATAAATGCTGTGCTACAAATTGCGCTACATCTTTTAAGTCCTCGCCTTCTACAGTAACCAGCAAATCAAAGCTTCCCGATACGAGGTATACAGAAGTTACTTCTTTAAATCTGTAAATCTTAGCTGCGATATCGTCAAATCCTACATCTCTGCCCGGGGTAACAGAAACTTCAATTATGGCCGAGACCTTGTCTGAGCCCGCCTTTTCCCAGTTAATTATCGTATGGTATCCGCATATTATGTGTTCTTTTTCCATCTTTTCAATTTCTGCGGATACTTCCTCTTCACTCTTTCCAATCATCGCTGCAATTTCACTAATCTGCATGCGGCTGTCATTCTGGATAATTGATAGGATTTTTTCTCTCATTTGTTTTCCCTCTCCTTGTAACGTTTGTTTAGATACTGGCACCTGCCATCTATTATAAGTTTTTTATCTTTGCTCTTTGTCAAATAACCTATAACATTTGCAACGCATCCTGATTCATTAAGATTGGATATTAGCTTTTGCGAATGCGGCGTAAGTATTAATACAGCGCTGTTTGTAGGTTCTCTGTAAGGATCTCGTGCACTAATATTCATTATCTCTATAGTTATCTGTTTGATTGGTATTTTCTTAAGAAAAATATCAAATCCGCATCCAAAGTCATCAAAAATCTTATAAAGACTCTGATAGAATCCATCTTCAAGCGTATATACAACATCGTCCGGCGCAGCCATCACATCAGGCGTCGACGATATAAGCTGCTGCCTTAACATAAATGCCGGCAGCTTGCTATCTATAAGATTTTTGTTATCTTCATATATCCTGCAGGCTGCATCTTCCGATAAATAGCCGGCCATTACAATGTCTAAGTTCATTATTCCTCTGAAGCCAAATCGTCGCTTTGTGTATCCTGCGACTTCTTCTTTTCTTCCTGCTTTTCTTTTTCCTCTTTTTGCTTCTTGGCTATAAGTTTTTTCGCCTTGGCTACAGCCGATTTAATCGTCGAATAATTTTGAGAAGATATCGCCGATTTAACTATCGCACTCGCTTCTGAATATTCAGATGATACTCCTACCTCAATTATAGTCGGTGATGCCTTGTAGGTTGATGTATTAAATTCTTCTTTACTAACCTGTTTGCCGTTTTGCGTTACCACCTTCCACAAGATTGCAGTCTTTCCGGTATGCGAGGATTGAACCTGCGAAGTGGCACCAAGCGAAAGCGATGATGACGCTACGTATTTTGTCGTAGGCTCCGTGGTAGAAGTCGTCTCACTTACAAATGATACTTCTCTGTCTTCATCCCTTGTCTCTTCCCCATAAATCGTAAACGTAATCACGCCGCCCGAAGTGGTTCCTTCTATATAAATAGGCGTATCTAAATTATTTGTAAATTTGAAATCCTTTGATGTACCGGCTATTGCCGCATCGGCAGAGGGATCAACATACGCTACGAGCATAGAATGATTATGTCTTTCTACAACTTCAAGCTCCGCCCTTATTACTGCATTGTATAAAGTAGTGGAAACCTGGCAGATACCGCCTCCATAAGTCTGCACCGTGGTGCCGTTCTCGTAAGAGCCGGCAAGCTCATAACCATTTTCGGCATCAAAAGGCGATACCGCTTCATATACGGAAAATGTCTCTCCTGGATATATTGTTGAGCCATTTATCTTTGAGCATCCGTTGGCAACATTTTGTGCTCTTCCCCATGTAGAGCTTCCATAATTGGTCGAAAACGTGCCCAGCACATCTTTAACCTTTTCAAGCTCTTCTTTTGTTCCTTCAGGCTCTGTTATATCAGCCGCAAGCTCTACGCTTCCCCCTTCGACATATTCATTTTCAATATAATCCGCTATGGCAGATACAGACTCATCAACCCTGATGGCTGCACCCTGCGTTCCGCCCAGTATCTCAAACTGTCCTCCTTTTCGCTTAAGAGATGCGTTAACAGCCTCTGTGTTAATCTTGTCCTCGTGGCTTTTAAGATAATCATAGATTGCATCTTCATCGGCATCTAAATATATATCATAAGTAATAGTCCCTTGCTGCAAGTCCTTAAGCGCCTTGTATCGGCTTACGATATTACCTGTTGTAGTAACCGATGCAGCAGTATTTACTATATCGGTATTCTCCCAGGTAGTCCCGAGTTTTTTAAGTTTAGCTTTTACGGTATTCTCTCCGGCAACCAGCGATAGCTTCTCATCGAGTATCTCATCAACATATTCGCTCACGGCTTCATTTGCCTGCTCTATGCTCAGTCCGCCTACTCCGACATCTCCTATTACGATATTTTGAGGGATGATCCCCTCCTGCTGCGAAGATGAGAGCGTGGAGTCGCTCGTCTTTTTGGCTGTTACATCAGCTGCCAGCGCCGGGGCAACAAGCGTGATGATCATCATCAGCGCAAGAACGCCGGCTATTATTCCTACTATTATCCTTTTCTTTTTTGAATTTCTATACATAACCTATCCTATTCTTTCGAGATTTTCTAAAATCTTGCTGCGCATAGGGCTGCTCAGCGCTGCCGCCTGCCTCTTAAGATTGCCCAGCTCATCTGATTTGCCTTCCTTTACGTAGAAAAGCCCTAATTGTTTGTATGACTCTGAAATATCCGTTTTAATTGATATCGCAAACTCTAATACCGCGCACGCTTCTTCTTCATAGTGCTTTTCTTTTAATTCAAGTGCGAGGGTCTGCAGCGCTCTTATCAGCAAAATAAAATTCTCATCATATTCACAAAGCGCCGTAAGATTCGCCGCGCCATACATTTTCTTAAGCTCTGTGTTAGTATACGCACTAAGGTTAAGAATATTACTGTCTTTAAGCTTCTCAAGGTTTATCTTAACTCCCCGAAGCACTTCATCATCTTCCAAATCACAATATGATATTATCTCATCCGGTATCTTAATGTAGTCAAGATTAGATATATCCCTTTTGGGTGAGTGATTCGCCTCGGCTTCTAATTCCCAAAAGTTCTGTGTTCTTTCTTCTTGTTTTCTGGATACCGCTCTCATCCTGACCGTAAATATACCCAATCCAATCAGTATGACAAGCAGGCAGGGAAACGGGAAGGAGCTTAACGTTATCGCCATATAAACACCTCTCATTTGCGTATTGATATATAATAGCACAATTAAGGCCTTTCGGCAACGAAAGTTGCCTGCATGAGCCTACTCTTTTGCAGGACATAAATCGCTTAAAAAGCACTCATGACACTTAGGACTTCTTGCCGCACAAATGCTTCTTCCAAACGCTATTATCTGCATATTATATGCAATCCAATGCTCTTTTGGAAGGACTTTCATAAGGTCATATTCAATTTGCATAGGATCTTGATTTTTGGTAAATCCCAGCCTATTTGATATCCTCTTTACATGAGTATCTACGACCACCGACGGTATGTTATAGATGTTTCCGAGTATGACATTTGCAGTCTTTCTGCCAACTCCCGGAAGCGAAGTCAAATCCTCTATATTATCTGGAACTTTCGAATCAAACCGGCTAATTAGCTCTATAGCCGCTCCCTTAATATTTTTTGCTTTGTTATGATACAGCCCTGCGCTTCTTATGTACTTTTCTATCTCTTCTACATCTGCATCTGCAATCATTTCAAGGCTTGTGTACTTTTCAAACAGCTTAGCCGTGACTTTGTTTACTCTCTCATCTGTACATTGCGCACTTAGTATCACTGCTATCAACAATTCATAATCATGGTTATAATTAAGGTAGCACGGTATATCTCTTCCGTAAGTATTATCTAAGCGCGACAATATTTCCTCTACGTTTTTCATAATTGTTTCCTCTTAGCGTAAGTAAAGGGGACGGTCATCCCGTCCCCCCTTTTGATTTATTTAACTGTGCACTCAAGTACATTGCTAAAGGCCGATCCGTATGCTTTGCCATCCACCTTCATAAAGGTCTTTATCTTCAGATAATATTTTGCGGCAGATGTAAGTCCCGTAATCGTTGCAGTATTTAGCAGGCTGCCTTCAAGCCTTAATGTCTTAGAAGAAGAAAAATTCGAATATCTGCTATATTTTATCTTCCATATGGTAGCGTATTTGCTCTTGGAAAACTTAACCTTTATCGTGCCTTTTTTTGTGCTTGTCGCTTTTTTAAGCGTCACATATTTAATATAGGTAATTTTCTTTTTATTAGAATAACCTACTGTCCCATTTTTTGTCTTGTATTTTATTCTGTATGTGTAGGTTGTTCCCTTTGCTACCGTCGTATCTATGTATTCACTCTCGGTTAATTTGGCAATCGTAGTAAAGCTTCCGTCTGCTTCTTTGCGCTGCACGTAATATTTCTTTGCAGAACTTACATTGGCCCAATTGAGCAAAACTCCGCCCGTAACATTTTCAGGTGTTGCAAGCTTGGCCAAATCAAGACTGCCATACCAATAGTCGAGATCTATATAGGTTGATGATACGCCATAGGTACTGCCCTTGCCGGTCGATGAATATTGCCATGTCTCATAATAGTGATAATCTTTGTAATACGCCCAACTGTTTTTTTGAGCATATTGTGCAACATCATCTGCGTTGGCGTATGCACAATAACTTGCATACTGGGCTATCCAGTGATAATTCGTATCAGTCTTTGCAAATGAATCAAGGTATGCATACCAAAAGCTAAGCGATGCATATACGCCGCATTTATAGCCATTATTATTCATTCTCTTGCAATAATCCTTTGCCAGGGCGCTAAGCTTTGAAGCTCCTATAGTCTTAATCGTAGCATCTTCCATATCAAGGTAGATCGGAAGATCAGGCGTATGACCTTTTAGCTGAGTCTTTATCATCTTAACTTCGGCTTTGATTTCTGCCTTGGTCGTTGCAAGCGAGTAATGATATACGCCGTAAGGAATGCCATATTTCTCACATGCATCCGCATACGTATCCCAATTGCTGTCATAGCCGTTGCCATGACTGCATCTTAATATTACAAAGTCGGCATTTTCTGCCATCTTCTCCCAGTCGATAGTGCCCTGCCAATAGCTTACGTCTACACCTGAATACTTGTAAGAATCAGATGCATGAGTGCTGGCTGCGCTAACTGAAACCACTCCTACATTTGACATTGAAAGCGCATCTGCTACTGCATCCAATAAACCGCTCGTCTCCACCGTCGTGGTATTATCAGTGGATGTCTCTGTTCCTTCTTCTGCTGCTATATCAGAGAGTGCCTCGGCTACCGGGGTTCCGTTGATATATCTGAAACTATTTTCTATGCCATCTTCCACAGCCTGCTCCGTGGATATTTCTCCACTCTCATAAGCATCACATCTATCAATCGCTGCCGTCGCATCCTCGTATGCACTAATGGTGTCTTGATACTGCTCTATCTGTGAGTCGCTCATGCCATCAATTATTTCCTCGATAGCATCGCCTGCCTCTTGCATCCCGTCTGCTTCTAATCCCTGCGTATATGCAGCTGCTGCACTAACATATGCAGCTGTTAGTGATGATATATCATCAGCCGTATCAAGCGCCTGCTCAATCTCGTCTTGCTGCTCCTCAACCGCTGCCGCAAGATTCTGCGTATCATAATCAGACGACTGAGTCTTACTCGTAGCAGCCTGCCCACCTGCCGGCGCCATCAATGACAACCCAAGCGAGGCGATAAGCGCTAATGCAAATACTCCCTTTGACTTCATGTAACCCTCCTTAATACTACT